>JALWEC010000457.1 GCA_027036655.1 Melioribacteraceae bacterium | reverse complement strand
CCTTTAAAAAAATATTTTTGTAATATTGAGTTTGCCAAACATTGCTTTTAACTTAAGAAAATAATAATTCTGATTAACCCACTGATTCATCAGTGGGGTAAAAGAGAACCATAATTGCTGTAACCGGTTCACCGGTTTATGTAGTGTAGAGTTAAGAAAACCGGTAAACCGGTTGAACTTCATTTCTTTTACGTCCTAATCCCATTGCTGAAGCAATGGGTTAAACTATTAAGTTGTCAACATTGTTCGATAATGCGGAATCATAATGACATATTACTTATTACCGGGATAAGGGCGGGATTTAGTAAAATCGAACTTTAATTTCATTCTCAACCTAAGTCTTAATAATTCCCTCTCTTTTTGTATATTTATCTTTTTAAAAAATAATATTACGGATGCTCGAAAAAAGAAAAACTCTTAACGGTTCGCAAATTTCTGAATGGCTTTCCGCTAATTTAAAGCCGGATAATTATTACAAGTCCTACATCTTTCCTTCCGAGAAAATCAACTCGAAAGCTCTGCTGCGATATGGTAAAAGGAAAGGATTAAAATCTCTCTATTGGAGAAAGCCATCGGAGAATTTTGCGTTTTTTTCAATCGGAAGTATTAAGGAATTTACGTCATCCGAGAGCGGGCAAATTATTGATAAAGTAAATTCCGTAAGAGCAAATTTCAAAAGCAATATTGAAGAATTTTCTGAAAATAATTTTCCTTACATTGTAGGCGGAGTAAAATTTAACGGAAAATCGGACTCTGAAATATGGGGAGACTTTAATTTTAACAATTGGTTTATACCGCGGATTTCTTTCATATTGATAAACGGTTTTCACTTTATTGAAATTAACGCTCTGCCGGACGAAAGTTTTTCCGACATAAAAAATGAAGTAAACGAATCAATCGGCGTTGCGTTTTTACCGCCTGACGAGGAATTCGGCGAAGAAGGAATTAAGCCGAAAATTAAAAAGAACGGTAATCACGACAAAATTATATGGGATAAAAAAATCACCGAAGCTCTTCGATTAATAATTAATAACGAGCTTGATAAAATAGTAGTTTCCCGTTTTGTTAATCATACATTAAGCGGCACTCCGGATTATCACAATATTCTGTCCGAGTTGTCGTCGTCGTTTCCATTCTGTATAATTTTCGGATTTAACAGCGGGAACTCCTTTTTCTTCGGCGCGACGCCGGAGACACTTTTTTCGGTAAACTATTCCGAGTTGGAAACAGACGCTTTAGCCGGCTCTATTTCACGCGGAAAAAATATTTACGAAGATGATACTCTTGCAAACGAACTGCTTGCAAGCGACAAGAATTTAAGGGAACACAAAAAGGTTGTTGATTTCCTTATTTCGAGGTTGGAAAAACATACTTCATCCATAATGTATAAAGATACGCCTAAAATTAGAAAGCTGAGAAATATTCAGCATCTCTGGACGCCTATACGCGCAAAGCTGAAAAACAATGTAAATCTACTTTCCATTCTTTACGATATTCATCCGACGCCGGCTGTTTGCGGTTCTCCGCAGAACATTGCCTATAAGCATATTCCGTTAATCGAAAATTTTGAACGCGGTTTGTTTACCGGAGTAATAGGGTGGTTTAATTTCTCGGATGTCGGAGATTTTAGCGTTGCAATCAGAAGCGGATTAATCAAAGGGAATGAGCTTAACGCTTACGCCGGATGCGGTATAGTAAACGGCTCGGACGCCGACGAAGAGTTTATTGAAACGAAATTAAAACTACAACCTGTTTTATCATTATTTGAAGAAGATGAATATTAATAAAAACTTTGCTTGGACGACTCTCTTCGTAAAACGCCTTGAAAAATTAGGCGTTCGGGATGTATGCATTTCTCCCGGTTCGCGCAATACTCCGCTTACATTGGCTTTTGCGGCAAGCAAGAAAATAAAACAGCATATATTTATTGATGAGCGCGCGTCAGCATTCTTTGCTTTGGGAATTGCAAAAGCAACGGGAAAACTGGTTGCAATAGTAACTACGTCGGGAACGGCAACAGCCGAGATTTATCCGGCGATTATTGAAGCTTATCTTACAAGAGTTCCGTTAATTATCTGCTCTGCGGACAGACCGGAGTACTTAAGAAACACCGGAGCAAACCAGACTATAAATCAGGATAATCTTTATAAAAATCACATCAGATTTTTTTATGATTTTCGTCTTCCCAAACTGAGCAAGTCGCGGCTGCAAACGCTTATGCGCATTACCGAGAAAGCTTATTTCATTTCGTCGGAAAAAGACCGCGGTCCGGTTCATCTTAAT
>JALWEC010000456.1 GCA_027036655.1 Melioribacteraceae bacterium | reverse complement strand
GTATAAATAAACCTACCTAAAAACCGTTAAAACGGTTCAGGTCTTTACACTTGTTTTCATTAACCCACGACTTAAGTCGTGGGTTAATAATAGCATAATAGCTTAACAATTCTTATAACCGTTGTAACGGTTTATAATATTGATGTTTATTCAATGAATTACCTTTTTTAAGTGAACTCACAAATATTAATTTTATCTTCTTCTCCCGTTGTGATGGGGACAGAATGACATTTAATGCTTAGCTTAATTTTAATTTGTCATTCTGAACGGAGCGTAGCGCAGTGAAGAATCTCTAAACTTAAATTTACGTAAATACTTTTTTTGAGATTCTTCGTCCCACTTATAGCGGGACTCAGAATAACATTTAATGCTTAGCTTAATTTTAATTTGTCATTCTGAACGGAGCGCAGCAGAGTGAAGAATCTCTAAACTTAAATTTGCGCAAATACTTTTTTTCCCCGCTCCGCCTTGGCGGAGGACCAGAATGACAATACACATTTATTTTTCCGAAATCATACTCATCAAATCATCTTCGGTAATCACCGGAACTCCGAGCGCTTTTCCTTTTTCCAATTTTGACCCGGGACTTTCACCCGCGAGAATAAAACTCGTTTTCTTACTAACGCCGGATGTTACTTTCCCGCCGTTTTTCTCAATAATTTCTTTTGCTTTTTCTCTTGTAAGATTCGGTAAAGTTCCGGTCAAAACAAAAGTTTTGCCTGCAAGCGCATTACCGAGTTCCTCCTCGGCAAGCTCGAAATTAAGTCCGTGTCTTTTTAATCTTTCAATAATTTCAATATTCTGATTGAGAGAAAAAAATCTTTTCAAGCTGCCGCTGATACTCGGTCCAATATCGGGAACGCTTTCAATTTCTTCGTTTGACGCATTCATTAAATTGTCGATATTCTTAAATGCGCGCGCTAACTTTTTGGCTACTCCCGCGCCGACAAAACGAATTCCGAGCGCGAAAAGAACTTTCTCAAACGGCTGCTCCTTGCTTCTTTCGATTGCGGCAAAAAGATTCTCAACGCTCTTTTTACCGAATCTCTCCAGAACGATTATATCTTCTTCTTTGCTTTTCAGTTCGTAAATATCGGCATAATCGGTAAGAAGTTTTTTATCGACCAAAACATCTACAATAGCCTCGCCCAAACCTTCGATATCCATTGCCTGGCGCGAGCTGAAATGCGTAATGCTTCCCTTTATTCTTGCGGGACATTTGGAGTTTTCGCAGTAAATCCCGACTTCATCTGCGGGGTTAAAAAGAGGTTCGCCGCAAACAGGGCACCGCGCGGGAGCTTCGGTCGGATGCGAATCGGACGAACGCTTTTCAGCGACAACCCTTACAACTTTCGGAATTACGTCTCCTCCTTTTTCGATAATTACAAAATCCCCTTCCCTGATATCTTTTCTTCTTATCTCGTCAAAATTATGTAGCGTCGCGCGGCTGATTGTAGAGCCCATTAAGAACACCGGCTTCAATTCCGCGACCGGAGTAACAACGCCGGTTCTTCCCACCTGCCAAGAAATTTTTTCGATAACGGTTTCCGCTTGTTCCGCTTTAAATTTGTACGCAACAGCCCAGCGCGGAGATTTTGCGACATTACCCAAAATATTCTGCTGCCTGATTGAATTAACCTTTATCACTACGCCGTCAATCTCATAAGGGAGTTCGTTTCTTTTCTCCTCCCAATAATTGCAGTACTCCAAAACCTCGTCAATACTTTTATTCAAACGATAATTGGGATTTACTTTAAATCCGAGTTCATCCAAAATTTTAAGATTTTCAGACTGTGATTCAAATTCGATATTATCGGAAAGGAGGTAATAGACAAAAATATCGAGCTTCCGTTTTGAAACAATTTTCGGGTCTTGCAGTTTTAACGAACCGGAAGCGGAATTACGGGGATTGGCAAAAAGTTTTTCACCACGCTCGGAACGTTCTTTATTCAGCGCTTCAAAATCTTTTTTATTGATAAAAACTTCTCCGCGCACATAAAACTCCGACAAATCAAACTTGGGTACCTTCTTGTAATCAACCTTTAAGGGAAGAGCGCGAATTGTTTTGGCGTTGTTCGTAATATCTTCCCCTACCGTCCCGTCGCCGCGCGTTGAAGCCTGAACGATAAGCCCGTTACGGTAAAGCGCTTCAATTGAAAGTCCGTCAATTTTCAACTCGGTTACATATTCAACTTTTTCATTCTCCGGCAGACCGCTTTTCACTCTTTTGTCAAACTCGAAAAGTTCATCCCTGTTATATGTGTTGCTTAAACTAAGCATCGG
>JALWEC010000455.1 GCA_027036655.1 Melioribacteraceae bacterium | reverse complement strand
TACAAAGGAACATTTCATAATACGCTCGGAGAATTCGAGGAAGCTTACATTGCGCTTGAAAAAGCGCTTGAGTTAAATCCGGGAGATACGGAAACGCTAATCAATTTTGCAATCGCTAACGAAGGATTGGGAATGCTAGACGAATCGCTGAAGTCCCTTTCCAAAGCGCTTGATATCGAACCGACAAACTTGGACGTTCTCCTTTCGCTTGCTTCGTTATACGAGAAAAAAGGAATGTCGGAAGAAACGATTAAGCTCCTTAAAAAAGTTATCGAACTGGAGCCGGAAAATTCCGAAGCGTGGTACGAAATGGCTTACTCGCTGGAGAACCTGCGCCGTTACAACGAGGCAATTTACGCTTACGATAAATATATCGATCTGGAACCGGAAAGTTATTACGGCTGGTACAATAAAGGAATCGTGCTTATTCAGATGAATGATTTTCCCAACGCGATTGAACATTTTGAGTTTGCAATTATGCTTAATGAAAATTTTCAGAGCGCATATTTTAATATCGGAATTTCCTATCTGACGCTTGAAAAATACGACGAAGCCGTCGCCGCTTTCTCCAAAGCCGTTAAGCTTGAGCCGGAAGACGATTTTGCCTGGCTCTACCTCGGAAAATCGCTCTACGGAAATAATAAAACAGACGAAGCTATAGAAGCGATAAATAAAGCTATTAAAATAGATGAGTTTTTTCAGGAGGCTTATCTCGTAAGAGGAAAAATTTTTGAAAAACTGGGAAGACGCACGGAAGCGCTTCTTGATTTTAACCGCGTGTTTCTGCTTGCTTCCACCGGCGCCGACGAACGCTTTACTAATCTGAACCTTGACGAAATTTATTCGCCGCCCTCTTTAACCGGCGACGACGAAGTTTATATTGAAACTCTGAACAGAATAGATAAGCTGCTTCTCGTTCCTGAAAAAGGGGAAGAAGCGCTTGAGCTTATTTCTTCTCTCGAGAAAAAACATCCGGACGACACTCAGATTTTGTTAAGAAAATCATTGTTTTATTTTGAGTTCGGACAGTATGAACTCGGAATGAACTCCTTTAGAGCGGCGGTAAGCAAGGATGAAAATCTTCAGAGAAAACTTAAGAAAGATTTCACGGGATTATTGGATTCGGGAATATTAAAAGAGATAATAGAGGGGAAATAATAATGAGCGGCAGCAGCGTCAAAACCGATACGCCGACAATCGTCGGAGTGATAGGTCATCCTATAAAACATTCGCTTTCGCATCTTATGCATAACGAAGCCTTCCGGCTTGGGAAAATTAATTCTACGTATTTATCATTCGACGTTATTGCATCGAACCTTAAGGACGCGTTAAAAGGAATGAAAGCGCTCGGAATTCGCGGCTTTAACGTTACGCTTCCATTTAAGGAAACGATAATTCAATATTTGGATGAAGTTTCGGAAGAGGCTTCCGTAGTCGGAGCGGTAAATACGATTGTAAATGAAAACGGGAAACTTTTCGGCTACAACACCGACACAAACGGAGTGTTTGAAACTCTTGCTCCGCATAAAGATAAAATATCCGAGCAAACGATTTCCGTAATCGGCGCCGGAGGAGCGTCCCGTTCGGTGATTTTTACTTTAATCCGAAAATTTAAACCGGCTAAAATCAATATTATAAACAGAACGAAACAGCGCGCCGAAACGCTTGCCGATTACTTTAACTCAAAAATGAATTTCGAGGAACTTGTTCCTTACGAGCTGGTTCCGCCCGATTTGATTTCGGTTTTTCAGGAATCCTCGATGATAATAAACGCTACGGCAAGCGGAATGTTTCCTAAGATTGAAGATTCTCCGCTTGAAACCGGCGAAGTTTTTAACGAGGGACAAATTGTTTTCGATGTTATTTACAATCCGCTGAAAACCAAATTTTTGGATATTGCGGAAAAACAAGAGGCGACAATTATCAACGGCTTAAAAATGTTTGTGGAACAGGGCGCGCTTTCTTACGAGCTTTGGACCGGCGAAAAGATGCCGAAAGCAAAAGTTTATCTTCTGTTGGAAGAAACACTGCAACGGCAGCGGGAAGAATCGGAAAAGAGAGAATGAGAATCAATACTCAATTATAAATTACAAATTACAAATTATAAATTACAAGAAGGCTTTGCATAACCTACTATATATGTCATTCTGAGTCCCGACAAAGTCGGGAAGAAGAATCTCAAAACCGGTAATTATACCGAATTTAGAGATATTTCGGACGGCTCCCACCTTCGCTGTGGCGAACTCAATATGACAAATTTAAGTTATGCAAAGCCTTCTTTAAGTAACTTA
>JALWEC010000454.1 GCA_027036655.1 Melioribacteraceae bacterium | reverse complement strand
CGGGATGAAAATCTGAAAGACGCTTTTATCGGAATTGAAGTTTTTGATTTAACTCGCAACAGACGGGTTTACTCTTATAATTCCGGAAAGCTTTTTACTCCCGCCTCGAACGAAAAAATTTTAACAACGGCTGCCGCCCTTTATTTTCTTCCTCAAGATTACCGGTTTTCCACTTATTTAAGAATTACGGGGCCCGTTGTCAATTCGGTTCTATACGGTGATATTGTAATTAAAGGAACGGACGACCCACTTTTTAAAACGGGCGATTTGACCGCGCTTGCAGATTCGATAAGCGGGAAAGGTATTAAGCTCGTTAAAGGAAATTTGATTGGAGACGTTGGCTGGAGCGATTCTCTTTACTTTGGCTCAGGCTGGATGTGGGACGACGCTTATTACGGATTTATGCCTTTTTTGACACCGCTGATTTTAAACAAATCGAGATTGGAAATTGAAGTTAAGCCCGCGAATCCGAACCAAATTGCTTCGGTCAATTTCTTAGATTCTCTTGCGGATTTCTCATTGCACAATTTTATTCTGACAATTAAAGACGACAGTTCGAATTATGATATCGAGCGAAATTATCTGGGACATAAAAATGTTTTTTGGGCGAATGGATTTATTTCGGCAAATGCGGAGCCGGATACTGCAACTCTGAACATTGTAAATCCCGAAAAATATTTTTTGCAGAGTTTTAAAGAAATTTGCTCCGAAAGGGGTATTAAAATTACCGGAGATATAGAATTAAAAAGGAACGTTCCCTACGTTTCGGAATTGTTTACGGTAACTCATTCGCTTGACAGCGTGATTGTTGAAACGAACAAAGAGAGCGAAAACATTGACGCCGAGACGCTTCTGCGCGCGCTTGCGGCGGAATATTACGGCGAGCCGGCTACCGCGGCAAACGGAGTTAAAATGATTGACAGTTTGATTACGCTGACAGGCAACTCACCGAAGGATTTCATCATAGCGGACGGCTCGGGACTTTCGCGGTATAACTTAATCTCGCCGGAATTGGTAATCGATATTTTCCGTTTTCTCCAAAAAAAGACGCCGGAAAAGTTTAACAGGTTAATTGAAAGTCTGCCTGTTGCGGGCGTTGACGGAACACTGAAAAAAAGGATGCGAAAAGGACGGGCTTTTAAAAATTTGAGAGCCAAAACCGGTACGATGACTGCCGTCAGCGCGTTAAGCGGAATCGTAACAAACCGGCGGGGACGGAAACTGCTTTTTTCCATAATGATGCAGAACTACAGCGCAAAGACGAGCGAAATCAGAAAATTGCAGGATAAAATCTGCGAGATACTGGCAAGCTCGAGATAAATCAACTTTACCCTGATGAGAGCAAAACTTAATTTATTCGGAAAAACCGGATGTTATCGCGCTTGGGAACAAGTGAAACTTTGCTTCCAACAAAAAGCAGTTGGGACAAGCTTAGCGGACTCATCGAAAACTTACCGCACTGAATATTTAACCCAAAATCACCAATAGAGACAAAATCTTCTAATGATCACTATAGTAACAGTTCGTGTTGTTTTTGGGAGAATATTTTCACAAATACTCTAAAATCCCTTATTTGTAAGGCTTTCGGAGATTATTTTTTCAACTTTTTCTCTTATTTGGTTACGGCTCGTCTTTGGTGAGCTTTGCAAAGCCCTCTAATATTTAACTTTCTACTCAGAAATTCCTTTCTCTTTTTGAAATTCACTTTTACTTGATTTTTAATTTTTCAGCGTTTTTAGCAATACGTTTAGCGCGATAATTTGTATTTTTCGATAAACAGTTCAGGTGCAAAATGTCAGACTTAAAAAAATCGCTGCTTTTATTTTCAACTTTTATTTTCGCGTATTTTTTGATTACGCAATCAATCCGTTTTAGCGAAACCCAATCCGTAAAAGGAAAAGAAAACCGGGATGCTCTCGAAGCCCTTAACTTTTGGGCGAAAGCGCGCGCTTATCCGGATGATAAATTTCCGAGAGAGGGTTTTGCAAAAGAATTCATGAAAGCAAAATTTTTAAAATCGGTTAACGACACAACTCAATGGGAAGCAATCGGACCGAAAAATTTCGGCGGAAGAACAATCTCGCTCGCGGTTAATCCGCAGAATGCCAACACAATTTACGCCGGTTCGGCAAGCGGCGGTTTGTGGAGGAGCTTCAGCGCGGGAGAAGGCGCAAGCGCTTGGAGCTATATCCCGACGGGCTTTCCCGTATTAGGCGTAAGCTCGATAGCGATTTCTCCGGCGGACACTAACGTAATGTTTATAGGAACAGGAGAAGTTTACGCCTATCAAAATTCTACCGGCGGTATTGTTGACAGGCTTACGCGCGGCAGTTACGGAATCGGAATACTTAAAACTACAGACGGAGGAGCGAGCTGGACAAAATCCCTCGATTGGTCGATGAATCAGGAGCGCGGAGTTTGGGCTGTCAGATTTAATCCTGAGAACTATAACACAATTTTTGCCGCAACAACCGAAGGCGTTTATGTTTCGTACGATGCCGGTAAAAGCTGGGAACAAAAAAGTTCCGTTCCGATGGCGACGGACTTAATCATAAATCCGGCGGACACTAATAAAATTTTACTGGCTTGCGGAAATTTCGCTTCGCCTAATTACGGCATTTACCGTTCAACGGACGGAGGAAACTATTGGACAAAAATTTCGAGCGGCTTACCTGCGGTATATCAGGGGAAAGCTCTTTTCTCGATGTACGAAGGAAATCCCGATATTGTTTACGCTAGCATCGGCGGCGGGCTATCGGGAACGTGGCTGTGCAAATCATCCGATTTCGGTGAAACATGGCAAATTATTTCTACGTTTGATTATGCGAGATATCAAGGCTGGTATTCGCATATTGTAATCGTCAATCAAAATAATCCCGACAAACTTCTTACCGCCGGAGTCGATATTTACAAATCAACGAACGGAGGCGTTAATCTTACTCAAAAATCTTACTGGTCGGAATGGTATTTCGGCAGAACAATCGCAGGGGAAGAGGAAGGACCGCCCGATTACTCCCACGCCGATAATCACTGCTTCGCTTATTCTCCCGACAACCCGAATGTTGTCTATTTCGGGACGGACGGCGGAGTTTTCAAAACGACTGATTTTGGCGAAACTTTTCACGGAAGAAACGGCGGTTACCAAACCCAGCAATTCTACAACGGATTCTCTTCCGTTGCACATAACGGCTATTTATCAATCGGCGGCTTGCAGGATAACGCTTCGGCAATATACGACGGTCAGATAAACTGGATCAGAACATTATTTGCCGACGGCTGCTGGACGGCAATTAATCGGGATAATCCAAATACTATTTACGGTTCTTATTACTATTTAAATGTTTACCGTTCCAACAATGGTGGCGGTTATTGGGACAATATTTATATTCCGGATGCGGGAAACAAAGCGTTTGTTTCTCCCTTTATTATTTCTCCGGCGAATCAGAGTGTAATGTATGCCGCAGGCTCAAAGATACTAAGATCTTCAAACGGCGGAACTTCGTGGACAGTCAAAAGTTCGCCGACAAGCAATCCCGCAATTTCTATGGCGGGTTCATGGCAGAATTCAGATTTAATCTATGTCGGCTTTGCACCGGAAAACGGCACGCTTAAAATTATTAGAAGCGACGACGGAGGCATAACGTTTACCGATATTTCCGGCGGCTTGCCCAATCGTTATCCTATGGATATTGCGGTTAACCCGACAGATGACAACAACGTTTATATTGTTTTCTCCGGTTTCGGTTCATCGCATGTTTTTGCTTCCGTTAACGGAGGAAATAACTGGGAGGATATTTCGGGGGATTTACCTGACGTTCCGACCAACGCAGTTACGGTCGATCCCGATAATCCGCAATGCGTTTACGTGGGAAACGACATAGGCGTATTTTTTACTTCGGACAACGGAGCGACTTGGCGAAGACTTTCGGCTGAACTTCCCGACGCCGCGCTCGTAATGGATTTATCGATTGTTTACGGCGGTTCTAAAATTATTGCCGCCACTTACGGCAACGGAGCGTTCATGACCGATTTAATTTCTCCAAATAGTGTCGAAGATGAAAATAAACCTCCAACCGGTTTTGTTCTGTATCAAAATTATCCGAATCCGTTTTCCGCCAAAGGCGGATCGACAACAAATATCACTTACGTCATTGCGAGCGGAGCGAAGCAATCTCAACAATTGTTAGCAAATAATGAGATTGCTTCGTCGCAAGCTCCTCGCAATGACAATATAAGATTAACAGTTTACGACGCTCTCGGACGCAAGGTTGCAACGTTGGTAAATAAGAAACAAGCGCCGGGAAATTATACCGTTCAATTTGATGCAAGTAAATTAAGTTCGGGAATTTACTTTTACACTTTAAGAGCCGGTAATTTCAGCGCAACAAAGAAGATGATTTTGATGAAGTAAGAGAACAGATGTTTACTGTTATGATTAGTATATGTTGAATTGTGTTTGCGTATTTACCAAATCACGATCTTCAAAAGGCATTCTTACGGAATGCCTTTTTTTATTAGAGACCAAAACTTAAAATTGTTATATTGAGTCCGCCAAGTTTACCCCGACTGTTTTTCATCGGGGGTGAAGGTGGAAGCCGTCCAAATATCTTAAATTCGGTATAATTACCGGTTTAGAAATTCTTCTCCCGTTCCGCTTTTGCGGAGGAGCAGAATGACATATTACGGGGGTTAAGCATAACATTTTATAAAATTTTAATTTGCACAAAACTTGGGATAAGCGCGTTTTATTAATTTTTCTAAATAAAAAAATTTTTTTGTAACATTTTTGAGTTGATATTCGTCTTTATATCAGATGAGCATTAAAAGCATTAAATATCGGACTTTGGTGGCGCGGCACAGAGAAAGCGTTTACTACTATGCTTTTTCTTTCATGAAAAACGAGATGGACGCCGAAGACCTTTCGCAGGAAGTTTGGATTAAAGTTTGGAACAATCTTGACAAGTTCGGTTGGAATAAGGCGAAATCATGGATTTTAAAAACAACTCACAATTTGGCGATTGACAGTCTGAGAAAGAGAAAAATGAATTTCAATGAGATAACTGAAAACGAAGTTGAGCTTTTATCGGATGAAAGCTATGAATCGAATCCGGGCAGACTGGCTGAAGTAAGCAGCAGTATCATGAATATTGAAGAAGCTGTTTCCAGGCTGCCCGAGCGGTTTCGTTCCGTATTTATTCTTTACGAAATTGAAGGATTTAAGTATAAAGAAATCGCCGAGATTCTTAAAATTCCCGTGAACAGCGTTAAAGTTTATTTAATGCGCGCGCGAATAAAATTGCAAGAAATGGTACAACCTCTTAAGGAGGAAATATATGAATAACGATAAAAAAGAATTGTTGATTAAAGCCGCTTACGGAGATTTATCCCTGCCGGAAAAAGTTAAAGCTCTTGTTCTTATCAAAAGGAGCGGAGAAGCGGAGCGTTTCTACAAGGCGTACAAAAAGACTGCGGACGAAGTGCGAAAGCTGAGAAAAGGAAATTTACCTTCGGGAACGATAGAAAAATTAGACGCTTTGGTTAAGGAAAAAACAGGAAGAAAACGGAAAAAATCCTTCGCCGCGTCGCCCGGGTTTGTAGTCGCTTTCTCGATTCTGCTGATTGCGATTTTTACCTTTACCTTTTTGAAAAGAAACACAAACTACTACGGCGGCTACAATAAACAGACAGTTGAAAACGCAACGCAGGAAACTCTGGCGTCGTTAAAACTCGTAGCGAAGATATTCTCGAAGACAAAAAAAATGGTGGTCAACGATATTCTTGTAAATAAAGTTTCCGAACCGATTAATAACGGTTTGAATCAAGTTGAAAAAATAATCAAATAGGAGAAATAAAATGAAAAAGAGAGCCGCAATATTTATACTGCTGATGTTCGGATTTACGCTGAACGGTAAAGCTCAGGATTATGATTATTCCCAATACCCGGGATTTGTTGACTTCGGCAATCTTGAACAATTTGAAAACAGCGAGGAGAGCACGGAAGTTCTGATTAACCAAAATCTTCTGAAAATGGTGGCAAAAATGGGAAGCCACATGGATATTAACGGTAAGCGCGATTCCAGCTTCGCCGAAATGGTCGGCGGACTTAAGCTAATCAGGGTAAATGTTTTCGGAATTGATTCGACTAAAACAAAATCCGTATTTAAATTATTAAGTAGGATAAACAGAGAGCTTTTAAGAAAAGGATGGGACAGATTAGTCCGTCAGAAAAGTAAAGATGAACGCACAAACGTTTTTATTAAAACCGACCACAACAGCGTAATTCAAGGACTTGTTGTAACCTCTGTGGATAAATCGGAAGCGACATTTGTTAATATAGTCGGGAAAATTGATTTGGAAAAACTCGGCGAGCTTTCCTCGAACTTTGATATTCCCAACCTCGGCGATGTGGTAAGCAAAAAAGCTAAAAACGGGAAAAGAAAAGTTAAGATAGAAATTAACGTCGATTCTGACTCCACAAATCACTAATTGAGGAGACGATAATGAAAATCGGAAATAGAGCGCTAAGCCTCGTTTTACTCTTTGTACTTTTTACCATGCAGGGATGTTTTACGGCTTCGTCTCGGTTGGAAAACGTAAAGACTTATCTTATGCAAAATAACGACGAAAACAATGACGATTTTGGCGATACCGATGTCGAAACCGTTCCGGAAGAAGATGATGATGAATTCAATTTATCGATTGGACCGGTTACACTCTTTTTTACATACGGATTAGTTTATCTTCTTTCTCCGCTGGACGAAGTGGACTTCGATATGGTTAAGGATGTTTTGAATAACATTGACGGACTTTCAATTTCGACGACAACTTTTTCGGAAGAGCAAAAGATGCCCGATAAATCGACATTGAACAAATTAAAGTCCGAGCTTTATTCCGACGGATTTGAACCCGTTGTGTTGAACAGGGAAAAAGGTGAAATAAATATGGTCTTTATCAGCAGGGATTTTGACGAAGACGGCGGTGAACTTCTTGTTGTTAATTTTTCCGAAAACGAGATGAATCTGGTAACTGTTAAAGCGGATTTTGCCAAGCTTCTGGAATATGCTGCAAAGTACAACAATATTAATTTTGGAAATAAATTCTCATTTAAATAACAAATGTC
>JALWEC010000453.1 GCA_027036655.1 Melioribacteraceae bacterium | reverse complement strand
CGGAAAGTTTTGAAAAGCGTCTGCGCGAGGATAATTTTACTCTCGGACAAATCCAAGTCGGCGAACAGCTCCGCCCCGAAATAATGGTAAACGGCAAAGATGGTCCGATGTACATTCATCAGGTTGAGGAGCTTGTAATAAACGGAAAAATAAGCGAAAAAGAATACAAGAAAATTTCGCACAAATATAACGAGTATAAACACGAGCTTGCCGAAGTAATAAAAGAAGGATTTAAGCTTACGGTCGAATTTCAGGAAGAGCTGAAAAAGTTGGAAAAGTCGGCGGTTCAGGCTATTATCGACGCCACGTTCGACGCGCTGATAAAAAACTATCCGGAGAAAAAAATCAAAAAACACCTTGCAAAAATGAAGGAGACGATTGCGTTAAATCTCCATTTTTTCAAGGGGAACGTTCCCGCCGATAATACTGCGGACGACGAAGATATTACTCTTGATGATTACCTTAAAATTTACGACGTAAATATTATCCTTGATAACTCGCAGAAAAAAGATTGCCCCGTTATCGTAGAAACAACTCCGACTTACAATAATCTTTTCGGAACGATTGAAAAATACAGCGACGGCAACGGCGGGTGGTTTTCCGATTTTTCGAGAATAAAAGGAGGCTCTTTGCTCAAGGCAAACGGCGGATATTTAATTCTGAACGCTCAGGATACTTTTACCGAATTTGCCGTTTGGAAAACGTTAAAACGAGTGCTCATATACGGCAAGTTGGAAATTCAGGATATTTATCAAGCCGTAAATTTTAGTCCGAGCGTTTTAAAACCTGAAGCTATTGAGGTTGACATAAAGGTAATCTTCATCGGCAACAATTATATTTATTCGCTTCTTTCCGACTACGAAAACGATTTCAATAAAATATTTAAAGTTAAAGCGGAATTCGATTATGAAATGGATAGAACCGAAGAAGCGTTACTACAATATGCCGGAGTAATAAAAAAAATCATAACTTCGGAAAAACTTCTTCCGTTCGATAAAACTTCCGTAGGCGAAATAATTCAGTACGGCGCGCGGTATGTCGGAGAAAAGACGAAGCTTACGACTCGTTTTTCCTTTATCGCCGATTTGCTCAGGGAATCATCCTACTGGGCGAAAAAAGAAAAGAAAAAAATCGTAACCGCCGCCGAGGTTAAACGAGCTTACGAAGAAATGCGCCGCCGCCATTCCCTTTATGAAAATAAAACTCAGGAAATGATTACAAAGGGAATAATCCTGATTGACACGGAAGGAGAACGCGTGGGACAAATAAACGGACTTGCCGTTTACGAGCTTAATCAATTCTCCTTTGGAAAGCCGACAAGAATTACCGCTTCGGTTTCGCTCGGCAACGGCAGTTTTATTAACGTTGAACGCGAAGCCGGATTAAGCGGAAGCGCGCACAACAAAGCGGTTCTGATAATTTCCGGCTACTTCAGAGAACTTTTCGGGAAACGGCATCCCCTTTCCTTTAACGCAAGCATTGTTTTTGAACAGGCTTACGGAAAGATAGATGGCGATAGCGCTTCGGTTACGGAAATTGCGGCGATTATTTCCGCAATATCCGAACTGCCGATTAAACAGAACTTCGCAATTACAGGCTCGATAAATCAAAAAGGGGATATTCAGCCGATAGGCGGAGTAAACGAAAAAGTGGAAGGATTTTTCGACGTCTGCAAAGCCAAAGGATTAACCGGAAATCAGGGCGTAATCATTCCAATACAGAACATAAACGATTTGATGTTGAAGGACGAAGTTGTAACCGCGGTTAAGAAAAAGAAATTCCATCTCTACTATGTAAGCCGGGTAGAAGAAGCGCTTGAAATATTATTCGGCGCAGCCGCGGGAAAGAGAACGTCTTCCGGAAAGTTTCAGGCAAATACTATTTACGGACTTGTTGAAAAACGCCTCGAAGAAATGTACAAAGCGTCAAGACCGCAGCCTGCAAAGAAGAAAAAATCTGCAACAAAAAAAACGGAGAAAAAGAGTAAATGATAAAATCCGAGAAAGGATATTTAACGCGCACTAAAATTTTGGCGACGCTCGGTCCCGCGTCCGATTCGCTTGAAACATTGGAAGAGCTTATCAATGCGGGCGTCGGAGCTTTCCGGCTCAACTTTTCGCACGGCGATTACGACTACTACGAAGCGCTCTTTAATAAAATTGAACAAGCGTGCAAAACCGCAAAAAAGCCGATTGCAATCCTCGTCGATTTGCAGGGTCCTAAGATCAGAATCGGCGAAGTTGACGGAACCGTTACATTGGAAAAAGGAGCGGATTTTGAAATCACGACGGAAAAGATTTTGGGAAACGCCGAGCGGGTTTCCACATCTTACAAACCGCTTCCCGAAGATGTAACTCCCGGAGAAATTATTTTAATTAACGACGGACTTGTAAAACTGCGCGTCGAGAAAATTGAAAAAAATTCGGTTTTCTGCAAAGTCCTCGAAGGGGGAGAAATCTCTTCCAAGAAAGGATTAAATCTGCCCGGGACAAAATTGAGCATTCCTTCGATTACCGAAAAAGATTTCCGCGATTTGGAATTCGCGCTAAAACATCGCGTTGATTTCGTCGCGCTTTCGTTTGTCCGGAAAGCCGACGACATTCACCGCCTCCGCTCCTGGATGCTTGAGCGGAACTTCAACAAACAGATAATCGCTAAAATCGAAAAACCGGAAGGCGTTGAAAACTTTGAACAAATTCTTGACGCCTCGGACGGAATAATGGTTGCCCGCGGCGACTTGGGCGTTGAGCTTAACACAGAGCTTGTTCCGATTGTGCAGAAAAAAATAATAAAACGATGCAACGCCGTCGGCAAGCTGGTGATAACGGCAACGCAGATGCTGGAATCAATGATTACAAATGCAATTCCCACAAGAGCCGAAGCGAGCGACGTTGCAAATGCAGTTGTTGACGGAACCGACGTTGTTATGTTAAGCGGAGAAACTTCCGTCGGGAAACATCCCGTGCTTACCGTTCAAACAATGCGGCACATTTTGGAAACCACGGAGCTGAATACTCCGAAGCTGAATAACCGCCGTTACGAAATACGGGACGATTTGGTTTCCAAAGTTTTTGAAAATACGAACAAAGCCGTCGTGGACGTGGCTGATGAAATAGGCGCGAAGGCGATTGCCGTTTTTACTTATGCGGGACGCACGGCGGAATCGCTTTCTAAGTATCGCCCGAAAGCTCCGGTGTTTGCGTTTTCCAACTCATTTTCCACGCTGAATTTTCTGAATCTCCGGTGGGGAGTAGAGCCATATTTCCTTGAAAATTTTTCCGAAGAAAACGAAGCTATTCACGAAGCGGTTAATTTTCTGAAGGAAAAGAAACTCGTAAGGCAAGGGGATTTGGTGCTGTTTACCGCGGCGGCTCCGTTATCCGAAAACGACAGAAGGACCTGGATGCGCTTTTTAATTGTTTAACAAACTCAAAATAGCTTTTAAAAACCTTCGAGGTTTTTAATATTCAACAAATATTGAAAACTCGTTTATTCTATTGTAAATAGCGAATTTCTAAATACATCAGGTAACCTCGAAGGTTGATTTAATACTGAATTTGAAAACAATTTGTTTTAAGCATTTAAACAATAAATGGATATTGAAATGACCGAGTTTAAAGAAGCGAAATGGTGGAAGGAAGGTAAAAACGGAAAAATAATCTGTACCCTTTGCCCGCGCTACTGTGAACTTGGGGAAGGGCAGAAAGGCTTTTGCTACATCAGAGAAAACATAAACGGAAAACTTTATTCCACCGGTTACGGCAGACCGACGGGGTTCGGACTTGACCCGATTGAGAAAAAGCCCCTTTTTCATTTTCTGCCGGGAACTTCCGTTCTCAGCTTCGGAACGGCGGGCTGTAATCTCGGGTGCAAGTTTTGTCAGAACTGGACGATGAGCAAATCGAAACTCGAGGACGTTAACGCGCTTTACGCGTCGCCGGAAGACGTCGTGAAATTAGCTCTGCAATACAACGCGCCCTCAATTGCCTACACATACAACGACCCGACGATTTTCGGAGAATACGTTATCGATATTTCACAAATTGCGCGTAACTCCGGAATCAGAAACGTTATGGTAACGGCGGGCTACATTGACAAAAAAGCAAGAAAGGACGTTTACAAATATATCGACGCGGCAAATGTTGACCTTAAAGCGTTCTCCGAAGATTTTTACAGAAAACTGACTCTCTCCCACATTGCTCCGGTTCTTGATACTTTAAGGTGGATTAAAAATGAAACCGATATTTGGCTTGAAATTACAACGCTTCTTATTCCCGGCGAAAATGATTCGGACGACGAGTTGAAAGCTATGGCGGACTGGATTGTCAAGAATCTCGGCGACGAAGTCCCTCTTCACTTTACGGCGTTTCATCCCGATTTTATGATGCGAGATAAAAATCCCACGCCACATTCCACTCTGATTAAAGCAAGAAAATTAGCGCTTAAAGCCGGGATAAAATATTGCTACGTCGGCAATGTTCACGATTACGAAGGAGAAACGACTTACTGCCCGAACTGCGGAAAGCCCTTAATTAAACGGGATTGGCATTCGGTATATGAAAACAATCTTGTTGACGGAAAATGTCCGGACTGCGGAACCGCTATTGCCGGAGTGTTTGAATAATCGAAAATTTGTTTTCCCGACTTTTCCGGATATTGTAAAAAATTAAATTTATCTCAATGAAAATACATCAAACATTAATCGACTTTATTTTGAAAGAATGGCTGGCGGTCGCTTCCGGCGCGGGTTTGTTGCTGACTTCAATCTACGTTAAACATTTTCCCGTTTACTCGGCGCAGGAAATTCAAGTCCTATTTATTTTATTCTTTCTCTTTATTGTCGTTAACGGACTTCAGCAGAGCGGACTGATTTTACAAGTTGCCCGGAGAATCGAGCGCGGCAAAATGATACCGTTAAAACTTGTAATGACAACGTTCCTTATTTCAATGATTGTTACAAATGATGTTTCTTTGATTGTGATGGTTCCGCTAACGCTTAGTCTCACGGTTAACAGAAAAGATGTGATTGTAATTCTCGAAGCGCTTGCGGCAAACGCCGGTTCCGCATTATCACCGATAGGGAATCCGCAAAACTTATTTATTTATTGGTATTACAAAATTGAACCTTTGGCTTTCATCCGAACTATTGCGCCTTTTACCCTTTTCTTCTTTTTCATTTTAATCGGATTATCCCTTTTTCTCAAAACAAAAAAAGGCGTCGCAATAAATAACGAAAACGTTAAAATAAGCGGAAAAGCCTATATATATTCGGCGTTTTTGTTCTTTGTACTGCTGACGGTTCTCCGCGTTTTTCCGATTGAGGCGGGAGTTGTGGTACTTTTTTACGCGCTGATTTTCGACCGAAAAGCGTTATCAATTGATTACGCTCTTCTTCTCGTTTTCTTTTTCTTCTTCGGGTTAACCGATAATTTAAAATTTATTCTTTCTTCTCAAATTTCAAACTCGGGACACATTTTTTTATTCTCCGCGATGGCAAGTCAATTTATGAGTAACGTCCCGGCGGCTCTGACGTTCGCAAAGTTTACGCCGAATTGGGAAGCTCTCCTTTGGGGAGTTAACGCCGGCGGTTTCGGAAGTCTTTTCGGTTCGCTTGCGAATTTAATCGCCTACAAAATTTACGTTTCGCATAACGGCGAAAAAAACATATCGTCTTTTCTGCTGAAATTTTTAATTTTCGGTTACGCGGCGTTTCTTCTTTCAATCGGGTTTTATTTCCTTTACGGTAACGGATTTTAATTTGTGTGAAATTTATACGGCTGAATTAATAGAGGGTTTTGTATAACCATCGCTCTGAATGGCACGAGTTCTCAACGTTTTTTTTAGGTTAGGAGCGGACAGTGTGTTTTTTTAACCCAAAAATGTCATAAGGGAAAATTATTGCTCTAAAAGCTTGAATACAAAAATATTTTTTGTAGCGTAGATTGCTTGCAATCTGCGAAAAACAAGCATAACGCTAAATTATTTCAGCCACAGTCCGCCGTGGCGGACTGTGCTACAAATAGGACTAGAGTAAGATTTTCTTATCTGTTTTTTTGCCTTAAATTAGAGTTTTCCCATTAGCCAACTTATTGTTTTCTATAGGTTAGCTGTACTTACTCCCTAATGGCGGTCATTGGAAATTTTCAGACTATTGACAATTTCGGGATAATTCCTTTTCCGATTAAACTTATTTTCAAACTTTCCGCATCTTTAAAAACTATTCCCTCCCAGCCTAAAGATTTTGCGGCATTTACGTATTCTTCAATATCGTCAATGAAAAGATGCGCCTCTCCGGGCAGCTTGGTAAATTCTTCCACCGCTTTGTAAATTCCTTTTTCCGGTTTTGCAAAGCCGACTTCGTGCGAAAGAATGAGCTTATCAAAATGTTTTAGAAAGTCGTATTTTTCCCAGCCGTATTTTTGATGAATGGAGTTTGTGTTGGAAAGCAGAACAAGTTGGTAGTTTTTCTTTAGCTTTGGAAGCAAAGAAGTAACCTCCTTATTCTCGGTGAAGATATTTGAATATATTTCAATAAAGTTTTTTCGGGAAACCAAATTCTCTGTCCATTCCATCATGATTTTTAAAAAATCATCTTCCGGTAATTCTCCTTTCTCAAATGAACGATGAACTTCATAATTTTCCATGTAGAGTTTGCCGAACTTCTCACCCAAGCCGGTTTTATACGAATCAAGTTTTTTTAGGAGTGGGGCGTAATCAAAAGGAATTAAAACGTTTCCCAAATCAGACACAATGACCTTTATTTTGCTCATTTTATTTTTTCTGTTTAATGAAAAATATTATAAAGTTATATTTGATTGTAAAAATAAATAAAATTTTGTAAGAAAGAGTATGGATTTTAAAGATTTAGCGGTACAGGACTTTTACCCCGACGATGTAAGTTATTGCTACGGATGCGGAAGATTAAACGACCACGGACATCATCTGCGAAGTTATTCGGAAGGGGATGAAACCGTCGCGCATTTTATTCCCGAACCGTATCACACCGCGATTCCCGGCTATGTTTACGGCGGATTAATCGCCTCTATTATTGATTGCCACGGAACGGGAACTGCTGCGATAGCGGCTTTCAAAAAGGAAAATCGCAGTTACGATTCCCTGCCG
>JALWEC010000452.1 GCA_027036655.1 Melioribacteraceae bacterium | reverse complement strand
AAGAAAAAAAGTAGTAACGCCGGTAACTTTATCGCCGTTAATTAACGCCCATTGAATCGGAGCCGCTCCGCGATATTTTGGGAGCAAGGAACCGTGCAAATTAAAAGAGCCGAATTTCGGGAGCATAAATACGGATTCGGGAAGAATCCTAAATGCGACAATCACAAATAAATCGGCGTTGAAGTTTTTAAGGTCATCCGCAAAATTTTCAGATTTCAAGTTTTCCGGCTGCAAAACGGGAATTCCCTTCTCAACGGCGAATTCCTTAACCGGCGTAAAAGTTACTTTTCTTCCTCTTCCCCGTTCCTTATCCGGCGCCGTAACGACAGCCGCAATTTCATTCTCGCTTTCATAAAGTTTTCTTAAACTTGGAATCGCAAAATCGGGTGTTCCGAAAAAGATTATTTTCATTCTACGTAAGCTTTCTTTCGGTAATAGGATAATCAACATCAACTGTTCTCGTCATTATTGCGTTAAGCTGCTTCTGTAGCTTTTTCCGCAATCTCGGAGTAACACGGTCGGGAATCATTTTCCCGATTAAGTGATCGTATTCGTGTAAAATCACTCTTGCAAACAAATCGTCAGCTTCAATTTCCTCAATCTCTTCATTAAGATTCAGAAACCTTACTTTAATTATTTCGGGACGTTCCACCTCCGCCTTGAGCGTGGGAAGACTTAAACAACCTTCCTCAAAGTAAACCGTCTGGTCGGAAACTTCTACAATTTCCGGATTTATCATTGTAACAGGTTTTATGTGCTCCAAACCTTCAATTACGCTAACATCCACGATAAAAAGCCGCTTATCAAGATTTACTTGATTTGCCGCCAAACCGATTCCGCTTGCGCGGTGCATCGTTTCAAACATACTTCTGACGGTAAAGATTAATTCGTCGTCAATCTTCTCAACCGGCTTTGCCTTTTCTCTTAATATCTTATCACCGTAAACTGTAATTGGCAATATTGACATTATGTTTCTCCTGTAATAATGGGCTGTTCTTCGGTTTTTACCTTAACAACATCCGCGATTAAATCTTTATATAAACTCACTTCAACGGCTACAAACAACATTTTTATTCCAAACCTAAAGATAATCAACATTTGCTGAAGAGTAAATGTAATAATTATATATTCCCAAGGAGATTTTGTAATATAATTCCCGATTATATTGTAAACTACCGCTCCGATTACTCCAAAAAGCGCAATAATCATAAAAGTAGTGATTGTAATTAAAAAATTATCGTGAAGAAAATGAGCGGCATTTTTTATTGTTATCGGCAAATTCGATTCCTCGTCAACAGCGCTGCTGACTTTTGCGTAATCGGCAAAAAGCGTTATGGTAATAAGGAGGGAAATCAGAATTATGTAGCGCAGCGAACGAAATACAAAATCCCAAAGCGCATTGTCGGACGAACTAAACGCCCACGAAATCAGCCACCCCAAAGCGTCGTTTAAGATAAAAGCCAACGCGACAAGAAAAAAAGCGACCAATGAAATCTTCAGAAAGCGCGTCCAATATTTTACTCCTCCGTAAAAAAAATCGATAATATGATTCTTTTTCGGCTCCTTGAAAACTGCGGTAATTCCGGCTGTGAAAAAAGTCTGAAGCATCACATATAAAATAATCGAAACAATAAGCGAATAGGTAAGGTTATCAAGCTCGGTAGCGAAAAGATGACGAAACTGCAGATACCAGCTAAAATCGGAAGCTGAAGCTAATTTTAAAGAGAGTATCGAATGTGAAAGATTACTATTCAAATCTGCCCAAACGCCGATGCTCAATATCGCTGCAATCAGAAAATTAACCGTAAAAAAGAGAAGCGCAAACTTAAAGTTGTAAACAACGCTCCTTATTCCGAGTATCATTTCCTTTTTTATCATCCGAAAACTCCGAACATCATTAGAGCGTTCTGCACCCAGAAAAACCAATGAATCGCGTAAGCAAATGCCGTACTGTAATTTCCCTCAATTAAATAGGAATTATCAGCGCGGTTTACATCTAAAATATTGCGGTTTTGCGGGTCAATTTCAGCGCCGATTACCTTGTTATTTGATGAAAAAACAATTTCTTTGATTCTTGACTTGCCGTCCCACAAAAAATTAAGAGTGTCTTTATCGGTGTAAACGGATACTTTTTCGGGAAGCGCAATTTCCCCTATCCTCGATAAACGGAGAGAATAGACGCCTCCGTATAGTTTGGTCAATCCGGCAATGGCGTAATCTATATTTCCCGAAGAATTGGAGAGCGCGCGCCAAATCGAGGAACCGTTTTCGCCGAGACTATTTATTACAGAGGAATCGAAAACGGCTTTGTTCATAATTCCCATTTTACATGTGAGTTTGAAAAATCCCGATAAGATGGAGTTAACGCTATCCGCTCCGTAAAAGTTTTTTAATGTTTGCAGAACAAGCGCCGGTTTAACTGTGGATACAAAATCAAAGTCCTTTCGGGAAAATAAAACATTGTCAATATCGGAAAAACCGGTTTTATTTTCAGTCGAAAGATATTCCGGTAGTAGTTCTTTCCACGGCTCATATTCAAAGGAATTCAATCTGTAGATAATCGGAATTTCATTATACGCAAACATCGTTTCCCCCTTTATCGGCAAGTAGGAAAGCAGTTTGAAACTCTGGGAGAGCTTGCCGTAACTATCGGCAAAAATTTCATTTGTAAGATATTCTCCCACTCCGTAAAAAAGCCAGGGCGAGCGAGCGAAATCCGTAAGAAAATCACCGTCCGAGAGCCGGAAAATCAGCCCCTTAATCACATCCGCTTCGGGATGTTTTGTCCAAACCGGAGAAAACAGATTGATATGAAAAGCCGCTACCCCGGATGAATAAAAATTATTCAGCCTCAGACTTCTCGGCAAATCGACAATCATAATATTACCATTTAGAGATAAACCGATGTTTTCCTCTAAAAATTTTGAAGCGTTTAAGACCGCTCTTTTAATTCGAGGAATATAGTTTTCGCTACTTGATTCACAAAATATATTTACTTCAAAGTCTTTTAGACTCAGGGAATCCTTAATAATTTCCTCGCTTTTTCCTGAAAAAAACAGAATCGTTTCTTTTCTGTTTTTCATTTTGGAACTTAAGACGCCGGAAGAACTTCTCGAAAATTCGGGATTAAGAACTTTTATATTTTCAGGAATTTTAACCGTCACGGAGAAATCCGCCGGAGGGAAATCCACAACTCCGTTGGGAGGTAAATTTAAAATTTTACTGTTAGGAGAAAGAAGCACAGGATAAAATCCGCGTAAAACCGAAAAATCGTTCTTCTCGGAAACGCCAAAAATAAAATCTCCGCGCGGGACCAAAAGTGAATATTCAAAACTTACATTGAGCGGAACGCCGGTGTTTCCGGGCGTGTTAATTCTGAGCAGAGTACTGTCGGCGTTAAACCCCTTAAACAACACGGAATAACGCGCATCCGGAGTTTTGCCGTTTACAGATATTTTATCAAATTGAAATCCCGTGAAGTTCTCTTTTCCCAATTTATTTGCAGACGCAAAAAGCGTGCGGGGGCTTTTTAAACCGTTTGCCGGAAGCTCAAACCAAAGAGATGATTCCTTAATAAAAGATGAATCCGCCTTTACGTTGACTTTACAGCGAAGTAATTGTTTATTCCAGTTATAATCAATTTTAATATTATAAAGCGGCTTTGCTATCGGGTGAATTTTACCGGCGATTTTTTCTTTATGAGAAGAATTGATTTTAGGAATAAGTACTTCCCTCCCCATCCCTTTGAAGCTGAGGAATGAAATCGAAAGAAGAAGAAAAAGAGGAAGCAAGATTTTAAAACTCTTTTTTAACATAACTTTAAAAATAGGAAAAATATTTATTAACAATTCTTTAGAATATATGAGACAAACTATTTTTGTCGAAGAAAATATTTTAGCGCTTGCGAAATGTTCAATTTCTGTTTAACGGGTGAGGTTGAATATTTAGGAGATTGCCGCGCTCACTCCGCTCGCTCGCAATGACGGCTTGTTTTTTGCGCCGTCTCGTCATTGCGAACCGCGACGTTAGGAGCGGTGAAGCAATCTCACCAGTAAACACGCAATTGCCAAATGTTCAAAATCGGTTTAACGGCTATGGTTGAATACCGGTGAGATTGCCGCGTCGCTTACGCTCCTCGCAATCCGCCAAAGGCGGACAAGACGGTGGTGAGATTGCCACGCCAATCCACTATCGTGGATTGTCTCGCAATGACAGATGGTAGTGAGATTGCCGCGCTCACTCCGTTCGCTCGCAATGACGGAAATTTTCACGTCCGCCTTTGGCGGAAGAGCTTGTTTTTTTTGTTTACTCGCAGCCCGTCACGGTTAAATATTCAAATAATTGCCGACTGCATCCGCGGAGTTTTCCCCGTCAATCGCAGCAGAGACAATTCCTCCCGCGTATCCGGCTCCTTCGCCAACGGGGAACAATCCTTCACACTCAATGTGCATACGGGTTTCGCTGTCTCTCGGGACCTTGACCGGCGAGCTTGTTCTGCTTTCGGGGGCTAATATTATCGCTTCTTCCGTGTAATATCCTTTCATTTTTTCCCCGAATTGAGTAAGCGATAACTTAAGACTTAAAGCAATATTTTTAGGGAAAATTCGGTTTAGATCATAGGAGACTACTCCCGGTTTATAAGATGTTTCCGGTAAATCGGTTGATGTTTTTCCTCCTACAAAATCAGTAACTCGCTGAGCCGGAGCTTTAAGTTTACCTCCGCCCGCTTCAAAAGATATTTTCTCGATTCTCTCGCGAAACTTTAATCCGGCAAAATATTTAAACTTTGAATATGATTTCCAATCCTTCTCATTTACCGAAACTACAATACCTGAATTTGCGAAGGGCGAGTTTCTTTTCGCTACCGACATTCCGTTAAGAACCAATTCGTTTTTTCCGGTTGCGGCGGGAACAATAACTCCGCCGGGGCACATACAGAAGGAATAAATTCCTCTCCCCTTTACGCTGTTTCGTAAAGAATAGTACGCAGCCGGTAAGTTCAACGGACGCGGTTTTACTTTATATTGAATTGAGTCGATTAATTCCTGAGGATGTTCAATTCTTACTCCGAGAGCAAACGGCTTTGTTTCCAATTTAAGTTTGTGTTTTTCTATTATGCTCCAAATATCGGAAGCGGAATGTCCCGTTGCAACAAGAACCGCATCGGATAGAACTTCCTTTGCGCCGTTAACAATCACGCCCTTAATTTTATTCTCTTCGATAATAAAATCGGTAACTCTGGAATTAAAATTAACTTCTCCCCCGTATTGCAGGATAGTATTACGGATTTGTTCAACAATTTTCGGAAGTTTATTCGAACCGATATGAGGATGCGAATCAACCGCAATATTATTCCCCGCGCCGTGAAAAATCAGCAAATCTAAAATCCGTTTTACATTTCCCCGCTTTATACTTCGGGTATAAAGTTTTCCGTCGCTGTAAGTTCCCGCTCCTCCTTCCCCAAAACAGTAGTTGGAATTTTCATCCACAACTCCATCCAACATAATGTTGCGTAAGGAATATCGTCTTTCTCTAACTTCTTTTCCTCTCTCAAAAATCAGCGGTTTTATTCCCAATTCCAAAAATCGCAAAGCTGCAAAAAGTCCGCCCGGACCGCTTCCCACAATTATTACTCTTTTCCCTTTTGAAACGTCCTTAAATTTGAATTTGGTAAAATCATCAATAGGTTCTTCGTTAATAAATGCGGAAATTCGTAATCTGTAAACCGGTTTTTTCCGCGCGTCAATAGAGCTTTTAACAATCTTAAATCCGGATAAATCACCTGCGGCAATTCCTAACTTTTTTATTACCAGTTTGCGAATCAGATCCTGATTATTAATATTTGAAGGAAGTACTGTTATTTCGGTTTCTTTAATCATCTTGTTCCCTGTTTATGAGAAAAAATTGTTCGGTTGTTAAATCTGTTATTATCCGAGAGCCTGTTATTCTCCGGTAACTGTAATAATCAGTTTTCTCGCCCCGCCGCGGTTACGATGTTCGCAGAGATAAATTCCCTGCCAAGTTCCGAGGTTAAACATTCCGTCTGTAACCGGAATGTTAAGAGAATATCCGAGTATCGAAGACTTTACGTGTGCGGACATATCGTCCGGTCCTTCAATAGTATGTTCAAAGTACGGAAGAGAATCCGGAACGAGTTTTTCAAAATAATTATTCAAATCGGTTTTAACTTCCGGCGAAACATTCTCGTTTATCGTTAAGGAAGCCGAAGTATGCTTAATGAAAATATTGGCAATTCCTCTGCTGATTTCCTTAAGTTCCGGCAGCGCGTTAAGTATTTCAAAAGTAATAAGATGAAATCCTCTTCCGCGCGGTTTTAACGTAATCTCTTTTTGAATTATCATACCCTACTCTCTAACTATTTTTTGCTTCGTGTTCGATAAGCCATTCTTTTCGCTCGACTCCTCCGGCATAGCCGGAAAGTTTTCCGTTTTTAGCAATCACTCTGTGACAAGGAACGATTATTGGAATAGGATTTTTGCTATTCGCAGAACCGACGGCTCTGACAGCTTTTTCATTTCCCGTAAGTTTGGCAATGTCTTGGTAAGTTACAACACTTCCGAAAGGAATTTTAGTCAAAGCTTTCCAAACTTCATTCTGAAATTCGGTGCCTTTCAATTCAAAAGGAAGCTCAAAGGTTTTCCGTTTTCCGTTAAAATATTCTTTAAGCTGCTTCCTGGCAGAGATCGTAATTTTGTTCCCTTTTTTCTTTTCTTCCGGTAATTCGTCTATAAACGTAATCGCTCTTAAATAATTTTTATCGGCGATAATTTCGATAAAACCGATCGGCGATTCGAAATATGAATAAAACTCTTCGTTCATATCGTTTCCCCATTACTTAATTTTTAATGAACCAATCTAATAATTCATCTTTAATTAACGAAACTAAAATAAAAGGGGTATTTGGCCTAAAAATATTTTCAGACATAAGCTTATTATTGTTAAGAAAGCTTCACGTTACCTAACCCGGACAAGCCGGAAACGAAAAAGTTGAAAAAAATAATCTCTGAAACTCTTATCAACAAGGGACTTTAGAGTATGTGGAAAAATATTCCGCCAAATATGACACGAATTTTACTGATAAGGTATTAATTTATATGTCATACTAATCC
>JALWEC010000451.1 GCA_027036655.1 Melioribacteraceae bacterium | reverse complement strand
CACGGCGCAAACGAAGTAACCGTGCATCTTGAACAAGGCTGGTTTGTTAACGAAATGCCCGACCTGAATCAAAATAACCCGCACGTTGCAAACTACATAATTCAAAACACTCTCTGGTGGATGGAATATGCAGGCGCGGACGGCATCCGCGAAGATACTTATTCATACGTTAATCCGTTTTTCCTTTCAAACTGGGCGGCAAATGTTCTGAACGAATATCCTGCGTCAAACATCGTCGGAGAGGTTTGGAGCGGCGTTCCGGCTTATCTTGCGGCTTATCAGGAAAAGAGTAAGGTTCGCGATTTCAACACCTATCTTCCCTGCGTTACCGATTTTGCTTTGCGGGACGCTTTTGCCGCTTTCCTTACGGGAAAAGATAATTTATCCCGTTTCTACACTGTTTTTTCAAAGGATTATCTCTACGAAAATCCTGATAATCTCCTTACGTTTATTGATAATCACGACCTCGTCCGCCCGATGCTTTTGGCAGATGGAAACATAGATAAGGTTAAGTTGGCTTATGCTATACTCCTTACCTCGCGGGGAATTCCGGAAATACTTTACGGCGACGAAATCGGTATGACGGGAGGGAAATCGGACGGGAAAATTCGCGAGGATTTTCCGGGCGGCTGGGCTACCGATAAAACAAATAAATTTAATTATGACAACCTGACGCCGAAAGAAAAGGATTTGTTCGACACGATTCAAAAATTAATCGAACTGCGAAAAAGATTTCCCGCTTTAAGCTCGGGAAAAATGACTCACTTTCCGGTTAGGAACAATGTTTATTATTACATTAAAAGTCTCGGAGCAAAGAGATACCTTGTTGTGCTCAACGGCAACAACAAAAGGGTTATTCCGAATTTTGATTTGCTGAAAAACCGTATGATTGAATACGCCGACCTCGTTGATTTGTTCACTATGAAAAAATATAAATCAAGCGAGATTGTTCTGCAGCCGTACGGTTTTAAAATTCTGGAGATTCGGTAGGGACAAGTTTTACAACATAACAAGATGTAAAAAACAGCGCCCTCCCACACCCCGTCTTCCGACTACGCTCCGCTTCGCCGGAATCCACCCCTCTCAAGAGGGGAATTTTTCTAATACCGTCGTCATTGCGAGCGAACGGAGTGAGCGTGGCAATCTCACCGGTATTCAACCTCAGCCGTTAAACCGTTGTTGAACATTCAGCAAAAGTAAGTTTTCTAGTGAGTCCGCCAAAGGCGGAGCCGCAGTCGTCGCAAGCTCCTCCTTCGCAATCCGCCTAAGGCGGACGCGACGGCGCAAAAAAACAAGCCGTCATTGCGAGCGGAACGCAGTGGAGCGCGGCAATCTCACCAATATTCAACCTCAGCCATTAAACCGCTGTTGAATATTCAGCAACGGTGAGTTTATTGGTGAGATTGCTTCACCGCTCCTTACGTCGCGGTTCGCAATGACGTGTGTTATTAAAAATTTCCGTCATTGCGAGGAGCGTAAGCGACGCGGCAATCTCACTGGTATTCAACCTCAGCTATTAAACCGCTATTGAATATTCAGCAACGGTGAGTTTCCCGGTGAGATTGCCACAGTCGTCGCAAGCTCCTCCTTCGCAATGACGTGAAAGTTTCCGTCATTGCGAGCGGAACGCAGTGGAGCGCGGCAATCTCCCACATTGTAAACAAAAGCCGAATCTTCACTTTCATTTCTCATTTTCAATTCTTAATTTTTAACTCTTAATTCTTCATTAAAAAAATCGGAGTTCTTAAAATGTCACGCTTGCTTTCCTTCCTTTTTATTTTTTCGCTAACTTTTACAGCAGTTAACGCGCAAAACATTTACACTATTAAAGTAAACGACTTACTCGGAGCGGTCGATTCCGCCGCCGTAACTTTCGGCGACAGTATAAAATACACCGATTCTTCCGGCGTCGCCGTTTTTTACAATCCGCTTGTGGGAGTAAACGATAACCCTACCTTGCCTACCTCTTTTGCCGTTTCCAACGCTTATCCCAATCCGGTAAAAGGAAACGAAATACGGCTTGGCGTAAGCTCGGCGAAAGAAACCGAAATGGAATTTAATGTTTACGACATTACCGGCAAACTCGTAAGCAAAGGCAAAACCTACTTAAACGCCGGCGCTTATTCGCTAAACGTAAAAGGCGTTAAAAATCTCGCCGGCGGAGTTTATTTCATTAAGGTAACCGACGGCAAAGAAAGTTGCGTTAGAAAGTTTGTAACCGTCGGCAACGGCGCAAACGGCTCGCTCTCTTTTTCGGTTTCTGCCGGTAACGCCGGATTTATCCCGCCCAACGCGCCTACGGACGCCTACATTTCCCTTCAGATTGA
>JALWEC010000450.1 GCA_027036655.1 Melioribacteraceae bacterium | reverse complement strand
TAAATGAAAACTTTGAAAAAACTATGGGAGTTAATTTTAGAAGACTCTGCATAATTCAAGAATATGTCATTCTGATACCGCCTTGGCGGGAGAAGAATCTCAGAGCCGGAAATTAAACCGAATTTAGAGATATTTCGGACGGCTTACATCTTCGCCCCCGACGAAAAGCGGTCGGGGTAAACGTGGCGAACTCAATATGACAATATTAGGTTTTGCAAAGATTTCTTTAATTAACTATCCTTTTAACTCGTTAAACTTTTCAACAAACTTATTTACGCGTGAAGTATCGATTTCATTTGCCCAATATCCGTCCCGTTTAAAATAGGAACCGACAATAAATCCGTCGGCAAAGTTAAAATATTTTTCAATGTTTTCAGTCGTCAGTCCCGACCCGATTAGCACCGGACATTTCACGTTTTTTTTCACTTCGACAATATCAACAACGCTTGCCGCTTCGCCGGTTGCCGAGCCGGTTATAATCACTCCGTCCGTGATAAAAAACTCAGCCGCTTTAGCGGTTTCGACAACGGAAGTGTCCGCCGTTATTGAGTGCGAGCTGTGTTTTTTCTTGATGTCGGTGAAAACCCGAATTTTTTCGGCGCCGATTTTTTTGCGGTATCTCATTAATTCGCCTGCGTCCGATTCAAAAAAACCTTCGTCGGCGACATGGCCGAAAACAAAACCTTCCGCCCTGATAAAATCAATTCCGGCAGTGTGGGCGGCGGAGATTGCCGCAATATTTGCGCCCGCGAGAATTTGCATCCCCACAGGAAGCTTGGTTGCGGATTTAATCTTCTCGGCGATCAGCGCCATAATTGTTGAGATTTCATGTCCGACTTCGCGCTTTAAGTATGGTACATCGTGCATGTTTTCAATCATTATGGCGTCCACTCCCGCGTTGCGGTAAATTTCAGCTTCTTCCAACGCCTTGTCAATAATATTCTGTACCGAGCCGCCGTATTTCGGCGTTCCGGGAAGCGGAAGAACATGAACCATTGCAATAAGTTTTTTGTCATTAAAAGTAAAATTCATTTTCAACCTCAAATTTTAATAATCATTAACAAAAGATAAAACATTACGGGTGAAAAGTCATTTTTCGTCTTGCCTCTTACTTTTTACTTTTGCCTTTTTACTTTTTTCTTTTTCTGTTACATTTGCAAATCAAAAATAATGAGTAAAGATGGCGAGAAGAAGAAAAAGCATAAAAATTCAGGAAGCTGAAAATTTACCGAACATTATTGCCTATAAAGATGGCGATATTGAGAATAGAATTAAGGAATTTTTCGGAAACAACAATCCGGTTGTGCTCGAGATTGGTTGCGGTCGCGGAGATTATTCCGTGGAATTGGCGCAGCGATTTCCGGATAAGAATTTTGTCGGTCTCGACCTAAAACCTGCGCGCTTATGGAACGGCGCTACAAAATCATTGGAGCTTGAGTTGAAGAATATTCTATTTCTCTACATGAACGCAAAAGATTTGGCTGAGGAAATAAAAACAGTGAAGTTTTCCGAGATTTGGATTACTTTCCCCGATCCGATGCCGAAAAAGAAGCAGGAAAAAAAGCGGCTTCTCGCTCCGCATTATTTGGACATTTACAAAAAAATTACGGCTCTCGATTCGATTATTCATCTTAAAACTGACGATGAAGGTCTGTACGAATATACGCTTGAGACATTGAAAGAATTAAACATCAAAATTATTAAGAATAAAAACGACCTTTATTCGGAGCAATCTGTTTCCGAAATTGAAAGTATCAAAACCAAATATGAGTTGATGCACTTGGCGGAAGGGAAGAAAATCAAGCTGATTGATTTTTCATTTGGTGAGTAAGTTAAAATCTTGGCGATTTTAATAATCCGAAGTCTGTTATTACCGATGTATGAAGGATAAGCGGTCAATCTGTGAGAGTGAATGTTAAATGTCGGTTTAACAGCTTATGTTTAATATTCTTGAGATTGCTCCCGACCCCAGAACGGTCCGGGCAAGGGCGTTGCTAACCCCCTCGCAATGACCGCAAAATTTCTCTCGAACAGAACAATGAAATAATCATTCTGATTAACCCACTGATTCATCAGTGGGTAAAAGGAAAACCATAATTGCTGTAACCGGTTCACCGGTTTATGTGCCGTAGAATTAAGGAAACCGGTAAACCTGTTGAACATCATTCCTTTTGCATCCTAACCCATTGCTGAAGCAATGGGTTAATTATAAAAAAATCTTAAGTTGACAACATTGCTGTTTTTCGTTGGGGGCGGAATGATATGGATAAAGAATTTTCCGTTGTCAGATGCGAAACGAAAGACGTAATAGAATTGATAATTGGAACT
>JALWEC010000449.1 GCA_027036655.1 Melioribacteraceae bacterium | reverse complement strand
GGAGTTGTAAAAACATCCTGCGCCCAAAGCCAGCTCGACGCCCAAGTATCAAGCACGTCATCTTCCTGTCTCCAATTTTCAATATCTTTCGGCGGCTCGGTTTCGCAGTAAATCTCTCCGGTTTCTTTATGATACCAAACCGGAATCCTGTGACCCCACCAAAGCTGACGCGAGATGCACCAGTCTTTGATGTTGGTCATCCAATGCTCATAAGTCTTAACCCAATGCTGCGGGTGAAAGTTAATCAAACCTTCGCGTACAACTTTCAGTGCCGGCTGCGCCAGTTCATCCATTTTCATAAACCACTGCTCGGAAAGATACGGTTCAATCGGAACGCCGCCTCTGTCGGAATAGCCGACATTGTGAGTGTAATCTTCCTCTTTAAGAAGCGCTCCCGATTCCTTCAGTTCTTCCACAACTTTTTTCTGAGCGACATCGCGGTCGAGATTTCTAAATTTTTCCGGAACGTTTTCGTTAGTAGATGCATCGGGATTAAAAATATTTATTGTTTCAAGATTATGCCGTTTACCGATTTCGTAGTCGTTAATATCGTGTGCGGGCGTAATTTTAAGCGCACCGGTTCCGAATTCCATATCGACATATTCGTCGGCTATAATCGGGATTTTTCTTCCGACAATCGGTAAAATTACTTCCTTGCCGATTACATCTTTGTATCTGTCGTCATTCGGGTTTACGGCAACAGCCGTATCGCCGAACATTGTTTCGGGACGGGTTGTGGCAATCACAAGGTGTTTGTCGCTATCGGCAACAGGATATTTTATATACCAGAGTTTTCCTTTCACCTCGCGGAAAAGAACTTCCTCGTCTGAAATTGCGGATTTTGACGCCGGGTCCCAGTTTACCATCCGGTAACCTTTGTAAATTAATCCTTCTTTGTAAAGTTTTACGAACGCCTCGATTACCTTTTTATAATAATGCTCATCCATTGTAAAACGCTTCCGGTCCCAGTCAAGACTGACCCCAAGCTTACGAAGCTGCTTAAAGATTATCCCGCCGTATTTTTCGGTCCACTCCCAGCAATACTCCAGAAATTTTTCTCTTCCTATTTCGTACTTGTTCATCCCCAATGTTTTCAGATGGTTTATCACTTTCGATTCGGTGGCAATCGACGCGTGGTCAACGCCGGGCACCCAGCATGCGTTGAATCCTTTCATTCGTTTGTAGCGGATGTAAACATCCTGAAGAGTGTTATTTAAAATATGCCCGAGATGAAGCATTCCCGTAACATTGGGCGGCGGAATTACAATTGTGTAAGGTTCGCGTTCGTCCGGTTCCGAATGGAAAAGTTTATTTTCTTCCCAATATTGGTACCATTTATCCTCAATTTTGTTGGGCTCAAAGTTCTTTGGTATTTTATTCATTTCTTTGTTCATATTTTATGATAAAATTTTCTTATAAACTTTAAATATATGAAAAATTGGAGATTTAGTTTTGAAGAAGAGGGATACTGTGGGGAGAAATTTTTTAAAGGTGAAGCGAAGAGCGCAGGTTATTACAGAAAAGTTTAGTACATATCGGTAAAATTCGTGTTATTTGTGGCAAAATATTTTCCAAATACTCTAAAGTCTCTTGTTTATAAGGGTTTCAGAGATTGTTTTTTTGTCCGACTTTTTCTAATTTTGGTTCCGGCTTGTCCGGGTTGAGTTATGCAAAGGGTTCTATTAATCCGCCGTGTCGTATATTGACAGGATTCCTATTTGTAAGCAAAATATAAATTGTGTCAAAAAAGCCAAAAATTTTGTAACGTGAATACTATATATTATGTAATATTATTTACGATTTATTAAACCGAACCGAGCGTTGATGTGTCTAATGTATTGATAACGGAAATTAATGAGCGAACAAGAAGATAAAAGGCTGATTGAAGAATTTCTTGCCGGAAACGAAGCCGCCTACAACATGCTGGCGAGAAAGTACAGAAGCAGAATTTACTGGCATGCGCGGCGTATGGTGGGAAACCATGAAGACGCCGATGAAGTGGCTCAGGAAACGTTGATTGCGATTTATCAAAAGGTTAAGGACTTCAAGGCGCTCTCTTCTTTTTCGACATGGGTTTACAAAATTACTTCTTCCCGTTCTTTGAATATTATTAGAAAAAGGAAAGTTAAAAACTTTGTAACTTTGGATTTTCTGAAAGATAAACAGAATAGAGAAGACATTATTAAAAATTTTGAAGATAAAGAAAAACTAAACGAGGTTGAAAAAAAATTAATGAAATTGCCCGATAAACAACGAGAAGTTTTTGTCCTTCGTCACTTTGAGGAACTCTCCTACAATGAGATTTCCGAAATAACGGGGCAGGCAATCGGGACATTAAAAG
>JALWEC010000448.1 GCA_027036655.1 Melioribacteraceae bacterium | reverse complement strand
TCCTCCCTCGCTGCCGACAATATTATCGGCTGTGTAAAGCGAGGTTACATCGTTTTTATCAATTTCGTGCATTTTCATTAATTTTTTAGATAAATCTTTAATGATTTGCAACGTTTTCGGATTATAAATTCCATTCTTATTTTCAATCGCGATAATAATCCCGTCCTTAATATCAAACCACTTTTCCGCCTTATTGCTGTAAACAAAAGCCGGATGATTCTGCGGCATATATTTATCCAGATTTGTTTCCATACGCGTGTTTTCTTTCATTTTAAAGAAAAAGAAAACGGAAACCAAGAGTACGCCGATTATAATCGCCCAAGAATATTTAATGGATTTTGCGAATAATTTTTGCATATTTATTCCTTTTACTGTTTTTTAATTAATTAAAATTATTTTAATCGAATCCAAAAGTTTTTTCCCTTCCTCAACCAAATCGAAAGAGTAGGAAGAAATTTCCCACTTTTTTACCTCAAGACGGAAAGCCCCGAGTATCAGCAGAACAAGATGTTCGGCGGGCAAATCGTTACGAATTTCACCTTTCCGCTGCCCTTCTGCAATTAAATTAAGAAAGAGCTTTTCGTTTTCTTCAATCAATTCTCTTATTTTCTCCGTTAACACTTTTTCATTCTTAAATATCTCATCGGAAAAAACCACCGAAACGAGCGAAGGCGTCTCCGCAAACTTTTTAAAATGTTCGGTAAAGAGAAAAATAATTCTTTCGAGTGGAGTCTTAGTTCTAAAAATTTCAATAATTTCCGACTGCGGCATTAGAACGTGAAAACTATCGAGAATGGCGAGTAATATCGAAGTTTTGTTCTTGAAATGCCTGTATAAAGCTGGTTCGGAAACATTTATCGCGTGTGCCAAATTTTTAATTGTAACTCCCTGAATCCCTTTTTCAGCAATAAGTTTTATCGCTTCTCTTGTTATTTCTTCTTGTCTTGTTGTCATCTGTTTTTATGTTAGTTAATATTCACTAACCAAACCTACAAAATAAATTATGATTTGTCAAGAAATAAAACGTACTGTCTTTTTTTATTAAAATTTTAGTGCTGTTTGCGGCAAAATGAAAATATTAACCCATTACTTCAGCAATGGGGTTAGAACAAAAAAGAAATGAAGTTTAACCGGTTTACCGGTTTCGTTAACTCTATAGCGCATAAACCGATGATACTGTTGTGGCAATAATAATTCCTCTTTTACGCAGTAATGATTCAATGGTTAATGAGAATGATTATTTTCTTAATCTTACAGCTCTGTAGCCTTTCGTTGGTGTGATAGATTACTAAGCTATGTAATGTTTTTTTCAGTTAACAATCATTGCGAAAAAATAATGGACTGAACTATTTCGTTTTCGTGTTGTGGTCGAAATAATTTCTCGGACTGAAATAATCACACGGATGTGTTATTTTCAATAGAGAAAATTTACGATTGTTTTACGAAACCAAATAGAACGGAATAATATGAACTACTATACAGAAAATAAAAAGTTTGAAAAATCAGATTTCACTGATAATCCCCTTACGAAAGGGGAATACGAATATTGCATATTTTCGGAATGTGATTTTTCAAATTCAAACCTTGTGGATATCAGCTTTTCCGAATGCGAATTCATTAATTGTAATTTAAGTTTGGCGGATGTTACGCAAACGGCTTTTAGAAACGTGAAATTTAATAATTGCAAAATGTTGGGCGTAAATTTTAACTCGTGCAACGAATTCGGACTCCAACTGTCGTTTGAAAACTGTACGTTAAATCATTCTATATTTTATCAGATGAGATTGAAAAAGACCGACTTCCGCAATTCCGAGTTGCTCGAAACAGATTTTACAGGATGCGATTTGTCCGGTTCCGCTTTTGAAAACTGCGATTTAACGAGAGCTGTTTTTGAAAATTCGGTTCTCGAAAACGTTGATTTTCGAACCTCTTATAATTTTGATATTGATCCGGAATCCAATAGAATTAAAAAAGCAAAATTTTCTAACGGAAATATTGCCGGACTTCTTTTGAAATATGATATTGAGATTGAGGGTTAATATAAAAAGCAAAAAATATAGAACACGGATGACACGAAAAACTCAGATTGTTACAGATAATTCCATTGAATAATTTCTTAGAATGCTTTGCATAACCTACTTTATATGTCATTCTGAATGGAGCGAAGCGGAATGAAGAATCTCAAAACCGGTAATTATACCGAATTTAGAGATATTTAGGTCAGCTTACACTCCTCCGCCTTGGCGGATTGTCGAACTCAATATGACAAATTTAGGTTTTGCAAAGCCCTCTTTTATTATATAAAAAATTTAAAAAATCACCTAAACCGGCTTTACTCTTTTT
>JALWEC010000447.1 GCA_027036655.1 Melioribacteraceae bacterium | reverse complement strand
ATAATCTTTACGGTTTCACTATTTGCTCAGGACAATTATGTTCAGAGCAACTACACGAAAAAGGAATACCGCATACCGATGCGGGATGGGAAGAAACTTTTTGTGTCGGTTTATTCTCCGAAAGATACAACCGTTAAATATCCTATTTTGCTCCTGCGAACTCCTTACAGCTGTTCGCCGTACGGTGAAGATAAATTTAAGAAGCATATCGGACCTTCGCGGTATCTGGAAGAAGAGAAGTACATCTTCGTATGGGAGGATGTTCGGGGTAAATTTATGAGCGAAGGGAAATATGTAAATATGAGACCTTGGGAAAGAGGTAAAAAAGGAAAGGTTGATGAAACAACCGACACTTACGACACAATAGATTGGCTTGTAAAGAACATTAAAGGCAACAACGGCAAAGTGGGAATGTGGGGAATTTCTTATCCGGGATTTTATGCGGCGATGGGAGCGATGAGTAATCATCCCGCGCTGAAAGCGGTTTCGCCGCAGGCTCCGATTTCGGATTGGTTTATCGACGACGACATGCACCACAATGGGGCGCTCTCGCTTGCGATGACTTTTGATTTCTTTTCAGTTTTCGGGATTCCGCATGACACGCTTACAACGCATTGGACGCCGAGAGCAATTAAAGATACTCCCGACCAATACAACTTTTTCTTAAAGCTGGGCGGATTGGCAAATATCAATAAGAAATATTTTCATCACGGAATTCCATTTTGGGATAGCGTCGCCGCGCACGGAACATACGATTATTTTTGGAAGAGAAAATCAACGCTTACTGATTTCACCGACGTTAAACCTGCCGTAATGACGGTCGGGGGCTGGTTCGACAGCGAGGATTTGTTCGGGGCTATCCATACTTATCAGACAATTGAGAAGAATAACAAAAACACTTTTAATATTTTTGTGATGGGACCGTGGTACCACGGCGGCTGGGCAAGAGCAACGGGGGAAAAGCTCGGAGACGTTTATTTTGGTTCCGCCACAAGCGATTTTTATCAGAAAAATATTGAGTTGCCGTTTTTTAATTATTACTTAAAAGAGAAAAAGAATCCGGAATTACCTGAAGTTTATGTCTTTGAAACCGGAGCTAACCGCTGGAGAACCTTTTCGCATTGGCCGCCTAAAGAAGCGACGGAAAGAAATATCTTTTTGAGCGGGAAAAATAAATTAACTTTTACCGCTCCGGAACAAACTGATTCCGTTAATTATATCAGCGATCCCGCGCATCCTGTTCCTTATACCGCGCAGGTAATTGACGCGATGAGATTTTATCCCAAACCGTATATGACCGAAGATCAGCGATTTGCATCGACGCGCCCCGACGTTGCTGTTTTTACTTCGGGAGTTTTGGATTCTGATTTTACGATTGCAGGTCCTTTGACCGCCGACCTTTTCGTTTCGGTTTCATCTTCGGACGCAGATTTTGTTGTTAAGCTTATTGATGTTTATCCGGACAGTATGAAAAGTAGAAACGGAGTCGAATACGGAGGTTTTCAGCAGCTTGTAAGATACGACATTATGAGAGGCAAGTTCAGGGATTCCTATTCAAATCCCAAGCCGTTTAAGGCGGGAGTTCCTACCGAAGTTAAGATTCCGCTTCAGGATATTCTGCATACTTTTAAAAAAGGTCATAGAATAATGATACAGATTCAAAGCAGTATGTTTCCTTTCTTTGACAGAAATCCTCAGGTTTTCACCGATATCTATTCGTGCGAGGATTCCGATTTTGTTAAATCAAAAATTAAGATTTATACGGGAAAGGGATTTCCTTCGAAGATTGAAGTTAAGTCAGTAAACAGTGAACAGTGAACAGTTAACAGAGTTCATGAATTGTGTGTAAATACAAATATTTGAAATATTGTTTTGTTAAATACAATGAATTGTTGAATATATTATAAGGGGTAGTAAAATGAGTAATGAAATGATGCAAAAAAATCAATTTTCAGAAATTCTTAGAACAATTAAGAATGCCCGTGAAAAAGTTTACAAACAGGTAAATGCCTCTTTAATACAACTGTATTGGGATATTGGTAAATATGTTTCGCAAAAAGTTGAAAAAGAAAATTGGGGAAAATCAGTTGTCCAAGAATTGTCGGAATACATTAAAAGAAACGAACCCGGAATAAAAGGGTTCTCTACCCGAAATATCTGGACAATGAAGCAATTTTACGAAACATATAAAGAGCACGAAAATCTGCCATCAGTGATGGCAGAAATTAGCTGGACACATAATAGACGGATAATGAGCATAAAAAATCCTGAAGAAAGAACATTTTATCTTAAGCTTTGTGCAAAAGAACATTACAGTGTTCGGGAACTGGAACGACTGATAAAC
>JALWEC010000446.1 GCA_027036655.1 Melioribacteraceae bacterium | reverse complement strand
TCATTGTTATGTTAAAAATCAAGTACGGTGTCAAAATTGTCCACCGACAGCAATATATAAATACAATTATCACATAAAATATTTCACCTTATAACCTTTTAAGTTCTTTCTAATAAAATTATTTCATACTGTTATAAACAGTCTTCCTCTATTGAATATTCTACGAGGCGCTGCAAGATTGATATTAAAAATAAGAGTATCGCCGCAAACTCTGAAAAACAATACCCGTGTGATTTCTCTTAAGGTTTGCAATGACAAAAAAACGGTCGATACCAGAAACAATATATTGAAAGAACTAATTTTACCTTTTTATTATTTATTGTTTATTGATGTTCTTCTAAACTACCGATAGAACATATTTTTCTTTTTTAGTCCAGACATGGCGAATTCTTCCTAATAATTTTTTGCTCATTCTTATTATCGCTTTTTGTACCGACATCCTATTGAGCAACTTACCATATGCCATCTGTAAAGCCGGATCTTTCCTAATAGCTGTCCAAGTGCCTTCAATTATCAGATTCCTCAAATATTTATTCCTTTGCTTACTTAACCCAAGTGTTTTTTCTTTTTCTCCGGATGAATAAACCGCTGGCGCTAATCCGACATAAGCAACTAATTCTTCAAGTCTCTTAAAACGATTGATGTCTATTATTTCAGAGTAAAGGGTAATTGCAGTTATAAACCCGACTCCCGGTACGCTTAACAATAATTCTATTATCTGTTTTGAGTCTTCTTTTGAATTGACATTTTTCCTTAATTGTCTGACAATCTTTAATATCTGTCCACGTATGTTTTCTAAACTGTCGAGCAGTTCATTTAGAGTTTGTTTTGTCTCCGGCTGCTCAATCGGCAAATCACGCAATGCTGTTATGTAGCGTTTGCTCCAATGCTTTTCATCGATATCTTCCGGTAGCTTTGCTCCTACGAAATTCAACAGCGATTTTATCCTATTCTTTTGCCGGGTTTGGTCTTTCTTAAATTGCTCCCGCAGACGAACCAAATTACGGAAAGATTCTTCTTCGACCGTGGGGACATAAATACCCTCTAAGTTGCCTACGCTTAATTCTCGGGCTAATTTTGCCGAATCTATTCTATCACTTTTTCTTCGTCGCTCTTTACTCTTTGTCGGAACGTCGGCGGGATTGACTATTATGTTTTTTATTCCTAACTCCAACAATTCTCTATGTGCCCAAAATCCACTGAAGCCAGCTTCGTAAACCGAGTAATAAATTCCCCCCGGATAGTTTTTCCTTAAATACTTAGCCAGTGCTATCGGTTTGGGGTCAAGACTGACTTTTGCTACTTGCATACCATGAAGCATTATTGTTACATCCCAATGCTTTTTGTGAGAGTCAATGCCATTATAAATTTCTTGTCCTTTAAAGTTTAAGTTCTTATTTTTCATTTCCTTGTCCTCCGACTGTTAGTTATATCTTATAAGATAATAATAAATTGATTATTTTCAATTTTGCAGCGGGGGACAACTTTTTTTTACTTTTTTATTTTTAAACATACAATCTCTGAAGGTCGCCGTCTTAATATCCCTAATAATAGCTGATGAAATGAAGAATCTCTTAACACGCATTTTAGATAGGGCTTGCTGAAAAAATCAGAAATCCTATAAACCCAAAAATGTCATTAGGAAAAATTTTTTGTTCTAAAAGATTGAACACAAAAATGTTTTTTGTAGCGTAGATTGCTTGCAATCTGCGAAAAACAAGCATAACGCTTAATTATTTCAGCCATAGTCCGCTGTGGCGGACTGTGCTACAAATAGAACGAGTAAGATTTTCTTACATGGTTTTTTGTCTAAAATTAACAGCTTGGAGTTAGTTAACCTGCTGTTCTTTTATAACTTAAGTCAACTTTTTCCTAATGGCAGTCATTAGAAATTTTTGGACTAATAACAATTTTGGGCTTATAAAAACCCTTTGAATAACCTTATAGATTTTGGAATCTTCTTTTTTCTAAATTTAATCCTTTAAAATTCCATTCCCAACTAAAGTACTACAAAGGTTTCCAATATAAATCTTGCAGCGCCTCATAAGTTATAGAGGAAGACTGTTAAAATAACAGTATGAGACTATTATATTTAAAAGAACACTAAAAAAATAAAATAACCTGTAGATTTTTAGCTTAAATATTGTAGCAGTGATTTTTTCCATTGATTTTTAACATAACAATGAAGAGTCGGCGAAAAAGAACATTCGCTACGGCGGATTGGGTTTTATATCAAAAAAATTTATTTGTTGCCGTTGGACTTTTTTACCGGCTTTGTTATTTTTGCTCAGACACTAACGAAATCCGTTTTTCTCAAATCTTAGTCGAATAATTGTTCTGAATAATTTTTTACTTATCTTACAATGTCAGATTTTAACACAATTCCGGAAGGTTTGCGGCAGAATTTAATGAAAAAAAATAAAATAAATTTAATTACGCTCGGCTGTTCCAAAAACATTGTTGATTCCGAGAGAATTTTGCGTCAGTTGGAAATTAACGAATTCGACATTGTTAATTCTTCCGAAGAAGCCGACACCGTTATCATCAATACATGCGGATTTATCGAAGCGGCTAAAGAGGAATCGATAAATACTATTCTTCAAGCTATTGAAGCAAAAAAAGCGGGAAATCTTGAAAAAGTTCTTGTTGCAGGATGTCTTTCCGAAAGATACAAAGAAGAACTGAGAGATGAGATTCCCGAAGTGGACGAATATTTCGGAGTTGAAAAATATGAAGAAATTGTAACCAATCTCGGAGGAGAATTCAAATACGAGCTTCTCGGCGAGCGTGAACTCACAACTCCGAAACACTACGCTTATCTTAAAATTTCAGAGGGATGCGACAACCCATGTTCCTTCTGCGCGATTCCGCTAATCCGCGGAGGATTCCGTTCCAAATCAATTAAAGAATTAACTGCGGAAGCTGAAAGCCTTGCGGTAAAAGGAGTAAAGGAACTGATTATTATCGGACAGGATACTACCGATTACGGAAAAGATATTTACGGCAGAAGAAATCTGCACGAGCTACTCCGCGCGCTTTCCGAAATAGACGGAATCGAATGGATTCGCCTCCTTTACGCTTATCCTTCTCATTTCCCCGATAAAGTAATCGAGGAAATTGCCCGAAACGGAAAAGTTCTGAATTATCTCGATTTGCCGCTGCAACATATTTCCGATAATGTGCTTAAGTCGATGCGGCGAGGAATCTCGGCAAAAACGCAACGCGAGCTTGTCGATAAAATTCAAAACGGCATTCCCGGATTAACTTTCCGGACAACATTTATCGTAGGTTATCCCAACGAGACCGAAGCTGATTTTAACGAACTTTACGAATTTGTAAAAAACTCGGAGTTTGACAGAGTGGGAGTTTTTACTTATTCGCAGGAAGATAACACTTACAGCTACGAACTCGGCGACCCGATACCGGAAGAGATTAAGGAAGAACGAAAAGACGCGCTGATGGAACTTCAGAAAGAAATCTCGCTGAAAAAAAACAAAGAAATGGTAGGGAAAACTCTCCGCTGTATCGTTGATGATATTGAAGGAAAGTATTTTGTCGCTCGCTCCGAAAAAGACGCTCCGGAAGTTGACGGAAACGTTTTGATTGAACCGGAAGATAACATGTTGAAAATCGGAAACTTTTACAACGTGCAAATTGTAGATTTTAATGAATATGATTTATTCGGCAAAATAAAAAAGGCATAACAAATGCTACTTAAAAATAAAATAGGGATAATTGTTTTTCTGTCTCTTTTATTTACAACCGGTTCCCTTTTCTCCCAACAAAATAAAGGATGTAATGGTATATCAACAAACGAAAACTTCCGGGTTTACTTTGATATTATCAGCTTCAAAGGCAATCAGCCGGGAAAAACAGAGATTAAGGTTTTTCTTCAGGTTCCATACAAAAGTTTATCATTTATCAAAAAGGGGAAAAAGTTTTTCGGCGGTTATTCCGTTGATATTCTTTTCTACGACCAAAATGGAGAAAAACCGATATTTGAAAAAATCTGGAACGAGGAATTTTTTGTTAATAATTACAGACAAACCGAATCGGGGAAATCCTACCACATAAGCTACCGCTCCATTTCAATGACTCCCGGAGAGTACGTTCTGAAGGGGAATATTCACGACAAATATTCGCCAAGCGACATTAATTTTAACGCAAAAGTCGGCGTTCGAGAAATTGACTCCACGTTCGGAATGAGCGACGTGATATTCACAAGCGGGGAAACCGGCGATAAAAATTCACGCGTAATAATTCCCAATATTTCCAACATTGTAACAGGCAGCGATGATTCCGTGAATGTGTATTATCAGGTTTACAGCGATAAAAAACGGGGAGCGATGGCAAGGTACAGAATTTACAGCAAGGAAGAAGACGAATCTTTTCTCGTCTCCGAATATTTGGATTTAAAGCCTGGGACTAACGATGTTTTTTTTACAATCAAAGACGTTAAGTTCAAACTCGGGAAGTATAACCTGACCGTGGAATTGACCGCCGAAGATACCGCGCGCTCAATCAGCGTAAGCAAAAACTTTACTTCAATTATAAAATATTATCCCCGTTCGATAGTAAACTTAAATCAGGCGATTAAGGAAATGATTTACATTGCCCCGCCTTCGGTTGTTGATGAAATTGAAGACGCGCCAAGTTACGGAGAAAAATTAAAACGTTTTAAAGAGTTTTGGAAATCGAAAGATCCTTCTCCATCCACGCCGAGAAACGAGGTTTTAAACGAATATTACAGACGCGTGGAATATGCAAACCGGCATTTTAAGCATTATTTCCCCGGCTGGAAAACCGATATGGGAAAAGTTTACATCACGCTCGGACCGCCTCATCAAATAGACAGGCATCCTCTTGAACTCGGGACAAATCCCTATGAAATTTGGACTTACTTCGATCTTAACAGACAATTTGTTTTTTTAGATGAAACCGGCTTCGGGGATTACCGTTTAATAACGCCCCTTTACGGAGACTGGTATAAATACAGGCAATAAAGATGGTACTTAATATTACGCTTAATCCGTTGTTGGAAAAACGCTATCGCACGGATAAAATTGAACTCGGCGAAACTCACAGAATAACAGAAGAAAGCTTTGCCTCGGGAGGAAAAGGAATAAACATCAGCCGGCAGTTAGATAAACTCGGCATGGGGAATCTTTCCATTTTTCCCCTCGGCGGACACGCGGGAAAAATTTACCGGCATGTGATTGAAAAAGAAAAAATTAACTTTTCGGCTATCTCCGTAAAAGCGGATATGCGTCTCGGGACTGTCGTCATCGAGAACGAAAAACGTGTAACTTCTTTCATCGAAAGCGGAAATCCTCTTTCCGTCGAGGATATCAAAAAAATCGAAGATAAGATTGAAAAGATGATTGAAAACGCTTCGGTCGTAGTTTTTGCGGGAAGCGTTCCCAACAAGGATGCCGCCGAAATTATTTGCGGCGGAATTGAAAACGGCAACCGGCTTGATAAAATTACGGTTTTGGACACTCACGGCGAACATCTTGAAAAATGCCTTTCCGCCGCCCCGATGATAGTTCATAATAATATTGAAGAAGTTAGAAAATCGCTCAATGTCCCCCTGAAATCCGAAGGGGAAATTGCCGATTTCCTAAAATCCGTTTATAAAAAAGGAGTAAAAATTGTCGCGCTCACCGATGGAAAAAATCCCGCATATGCAATGAAATTCGGTTATCTCTACAAAATTTATCCTCCCGAGATAATCGAAGCGGATTCGACAGGAAGCGGCGATTCTTTTCTTGCGGGATTAATTTACGGTTTGGAAAACGACTTGGTTTTTACGGAAATTTTAAAGATTGCCGCCGCTCTCGGTTCGGCTAACGCCGCCAAACTTTCCGTCGCTTCAGTTGAAAAGGCGGAGTTGGAATCTCTTTTGAATTCCGTTAAAATTGAAGAGCTTGGCGAGAAAATGAAAGTTATCGATGATTCTCCGAGATATTGATAAAACGCGTTTTTCTTCCGGATTAAAATTTCTCTTGATTCTACTGATTTTCCCGGCATTAACTTATTACGCTCAAACAAAAGTAAGTCTTAAAATCTCCGGCAACAAAAATTTTACGCAATCCGATTATCGAAAGTGGGCGAATTTAATTTCGTTGAATATAAAGTCGAAATCCGCAGCCGATTCAATAAAAAAAAGGATTATCTTAAACCTTAAAGAAAACGGCTGCTTTTTTTCTTCGGTTAAAATCGATTCGCTCAAGTTTGACAAAGATTCCGCTTCGGCGCAAATTTACTTGAACGTCGGCGAAGGGAAAAAAGCTTATCTTACATCGATTGTTTTATCGGCGCCGGATAGCCTTGATTCGGCTTTTGTTTATTCCCGGTTATCCGAATCGGTTAACGCCGTTTTTATTCCCAAATTATTCGAAGCCGAACTTAACGGCGTTCTCGAAGAATACGGCGAGCGAGGATTCCCTTTCGCGCAATTCCGGATTCTTAACATTTCCTTTCCGGATAGCGATAAAATCGTTATTTATCTCAAGTTTGAGTTAGGCGTTCCCGCCGTAATCGATAAAATCGAAATCTCGGGAAACGAAAAAACAAAGGATTACGTTATCGAAAGGAATATCAGGATAAAACCTGGGGAAAAATATTCCGAAAGTAGAATTAAGCGGATTCCCGCTGCGCTTAAAAAACTCGACTTTTTCAAATCCGTTAGCAAACCCGATTTCTATTTCGATTCCCGAAAACGAGGCGTTTTGTCTATTAAGGTGGTTGAAAAATCGACTAATTATTTTGACGGAATTGTCGGCTATATTCCCAAAGCGGGAAACCGGAACGGATATTTTACAGGTTCGGTTAAAATTAATCTTAGGAATCTTTTCGGTACGGAAAGGGCTTTCGGCTTCAAATGGGAAAAGACCGACGAACGCTCGCAATACTTTGAGGTCGGTTATCTTGAACCATGGATTTTCGGTCTGCCTGTAAACATTTTGGGAATGATAGACCAGAAGACGCAGGATACGACTTACATTAAAAGAAATTACTCGATAAAAATAAACTATCTCGCAACGGAAAATCTAACGGCGGGACTAATTTATTCCTACGGCGAAACAATTCCGACTGGAGATACAAGCAAGTTTACGGTTTATCATTCATCTTTTTCAACCAGCGGTTTGGAGTTCCTTTACGATAACCGCGACGACTACTATGTTCCCACAAAAGGATTTTACGTTAGTTTGGGCCTCCGTTTCAGCAGAAAAACAATTCTCGGTCCGGCTAAG
>JALWEC010000445.1 GCA_027036655.1 Melioribacteraceae bacterium | reverse complement strand
CGGATGTCGGAAAATGGATTTTGTTGATCCGAACGGACCGAGTTTGGAACAAACTACTGTTCAAACATTAGTAACCGGCATTCAAGCCGGAATTAGAATTAATAACGAATTTTACTTAAGAGACGTTGCGGTAATCGGCAGAGAAGCATACTATCTCGAGCCCGCCGAAGCTCTCACTGCCCTTTCGGAATCATTCGTTGATGTAGCGGCGCCGCTGACAAAAGGCGTTTACCTTGATTACGGCACAGGCGTGGGCGATCAGCTCAATCCGTTTTACGAAGTGCCGGACGCTTCGATAATTAAGCTGTTTGCCCATCCTTCTTTTATTGCAGACGCCGAAGCGGGAGATACGCGAGTCGCGGCAAAAACATATCATCGTTCATCGGCTACAACATTGGACGCTTCAAACGCTCTCGACGAAGTTCTGAAACAGAAAAGATATTCGCTCTTCCTCGAAGGATTTCGCTGGGTTGATTTAAGATTGTACAATAAGTTGGACGAACTTCCTATAGACAGAACCGGGGACGTAGTTCACGTTCAGATGCCGGTTCCTTCAACGGAAAGCAATTAGTTTCATTCGCAATAGACAGCCGCAGAGCGCAACTTAAGCTTTGCGGTTGTTTTATTTTTTAACGGAATGAATAATATTCTCTATGTCGTCTTCCAATCTGTCAAACGAGGGATGTTCAATTATTCTGCCGGCTTCGGTTCCATTTTTGTAAAAGATGAATGTTGGAACGCGCTGAATATTCAAGTCTTTGGTTTCCTCGGCAAGTCCTTCCTTCTTTCTGTTAACAGTTATCAATTTAACCTGATTTTCAGGAAAGTTGACCGAATCAAGAATTTTATAAAATCTCGGAACTTCTCTCCGGCTGTCGGGGCACCAAGTTCCCATTACGATAACTATTTTATATGCCGGGAGTTTCTCCGCTACTTCCTTTTTGTCCGGAAACTTTGGTTTGTAAGAATCATATTCGCTTTTGAACCAGCCGCCGAACGGAGACTTAAGCAACTCGGCTCTCGAGCAAACGCCCACGAGCATCGGCTTTGAAGTTTTCGATTTCTTTACAATCTTAAATGTAGCTTCCTGAGCTTGAAGCGAAAAGGCAAAAACAACGAGTAAAAATAACATCTTTTTCATAGCTTAATCTCAATTTTTAGTTCTCTGTTCTTTGTTCTTGGTTCTTTGTTGAATTAATATAAAAAAAAATAAGCGATTCAAATTACTTCGGCTGAATTACTGCGCAACCGGGAGAAGTTAACATCACTGAAAACCGCTTGATTTAAGAGTGCAAATTATTTAATTTATTTGACAAATATGAGGTTTTTATCGTGCGTTGCCGAAATAAAATATTTTGAGACTGAAAGTTCACTGACGAGGGTGAAAATTGCTTCTATTTTTGTTTTTGCTCTTACTGGTTACCCATTCTATGGCTTGAAAAAAGAGAGAATTACTATGAAAAATGAAAGAATTAGAAAAATTACAGCTTCGGAAATGTATCGAATGAAAAGACCTGAATATTTTTCTGATTCTGAAATCACTTATTCAGTTAAACTTACAAGAGAACAACTATCTTTTGAATTAGATAAACTGTCGTCTAACCAAAAACAAGATGAATTTGAAACATTATGTAGAAGATTAGCTGAAAAGTTTATTTCCCCTAATTTAATTCCACAAGTTGGTCCTACTGGTGGCGGTGACGGAAAAACTGACAGTGAAACACACCCTGTATCAGATTTATTATCAATCAAATGGTTTGTCCCAGAAAATGGTTGGGAAAAAGATGAAAAATGGGCATTTGCTTTCAGTGCTAAAAAAGACTGGAAAAGTAAGGTGAAAGGTGATGTAAAAAAGATAATTGATACTAAACGAGATTATACAAAAATATTTTTCATTTCAAACCAATTAATTCCAAGTAAAAAGAAAAAGGATACACAAGATAAATTAAAAAAACAGTATAGCATTGATGTCATCATTCTTGATGCAGAATGGATACTTGAAAAAGTATTTTCTAACGACCTAATCGATCTAGTAGTTGATGCTTTAAATTTATCAAGCGAGTTGAAAAATAAGAATATTAAGGTTGGGAAAAATGATGCTGAAAGAATAGAAAGGTTAAGAGAACTAGAAAAAAATATTAATAATCCCAATAGATATCTTGAATACGATTATCAATTAGTTGAAGATGCTCTTGAATCTGCAATTTTGTCAAGAATGCTTGAAAAGCCACGAGATGAAGTTGAGGGTAAATTTGACAGAGCATATAGATTTTGCAAGAAATTAAAAGACAAAAAGCAATTTATACGATATCATTATCAAAGAGCATGGACTTATATAAATTGGTATAATGACTAC
>JALWEC010000444.1 GCA_027036655.1 Melioribacteraceae bacterium | reverse complement strand
CATTAGCGCCTAACTCAACATCATCTTCGATTACAACATTTCCGATTTGCGGAATTTTTGTGTAAACGCCTTTTTCGTCGGGGATAAAACCGAAACCGTCCGAGCCGATAACAACTCCCGGATGAAGAATCACGCGATTCCCGATTTTACTCCTCTCGCGAATCGTAACATTCGGATAGATTATACAGTTTTCACCGATTTCGGAATCCTCAAAAATCACAACATTATGCGAAATTACCGAGCCTTTTCCGATTTTTACATTTTTGCCGACAACCACATTCTTTCCGATTTTCACATCGGGAGCAATTACGGCGGTTGGGTCAATATTCTCCGTTTGAGTTAAATCGGCATTCGTATCAAAAAATTTTCGGAGAACCTGAACAAACGCCCAATGGGGATTGGGATGAACAAGATATGTAATATCTTTTCTCTCGGTAGGGAAACCTTTTCCCACAATAACCGCAGCGGCTTGAGTCGTCTCAAGAAATCCGGCGTACTTATCAAGATAAAGATAAGTAAGCTCCCCTTTTCCCGCTTCGTTGATTTTTGCAACGCCGGTAATTTCAGCGTTTTCGATTCCGATTATTTCGGCTGAAATTAAATCGGCAATCTCCGAAATTTTAATTGCCGCCATTTCCCAGCTCTTTAATCGTATCGATTACCTTTTGCGTCAAATCCCACTTATCTTTTGTGTAAAGGAAAATAACGTCGCCGCTTCTGTCAAAAACGTAGTCGAAGTCATCTTCTTCGGCAACCTTTTGAATTGCGGCGAAAATCTTGTTCTGAATCGGCTTCATAATATCTTCCTGAAGCTTGAAAAGCTCCCCTTTCGCGCCAAACTTCTTCTGGCGATAATCGCGGATTTTTTCTTCCATCGACATCAGTTCTTTTTCCGTTTCAGCCCTTTTACGATTACTCATCGTCAGCTTACGGTTTTGGTAATCGTCATAGCGCGATTTCCAATTCTTCTCCATTTTATCCAGTTCTTCCTGCCACTCTTTAATCTGAGCGTCAATTTGTTTCTGCGCGTCTTGCGCGTCGGGCAGTTTGCTCATAATAGCGTCGGAATCAACATAACCAATTTTCTGCTGAGCTTTACCTGAAAATGAGAATAAGAGAACCGCCGCAAACAGTAGCGTTAGTTTTACTTTCATAATTTTCTCGCTTATTTTTTACCTCTTTTCAACCAATCGAGAACTTTAAATGTAATATCGTATTTTTCTTCTCCGTAAAGTAAAACAGGCATTGATTGGTTTTTATCAAATACAAAACTCATTTTTTCATTCTTTGCAACTTTTGCGATGCCGTCCAAAATCTTCTGTTTAATCGGCTGCAGAATTTCCTGGTTCTTCTGATAAACTTCTCCGTTCGGCTGTCCGAATTTCTGCTGTTGGAACTGATTTATTCTTGCTTCTTTCTGAGCTAATTCCTGCTGAACTTTCTGTTGCTGCTGCGGGGGCATATTCTGGAATTGTTTCTGAACGGACGCAAGCTGAGTTTGATAGTCGGTTACCATACTGTCGTACTGCGCTCTCCATTTGGCAACCATTCCGTCCAAATCGCTTTGAGCTTTAATTGCGGGCGGATATTGCGCCAAGATAACTTCCGAGTTAACATAGCCGATTTTAAGCTTTCCTTGCGCAGATACAACCGCAAAGCTGATAAAGAAGATTGTCAAAAAGATTTTAAGCGTTTTCACGTTTACCTCACATTTTTTATTATTAATTATATTAAAAACCTCTTCCGAATTGGAAATGGAACAACCACGCCGGTTCCTGACCTTCGGCTTCCATTCTGTCAAATCCCCAGCCGTAATCGAAACCGATTAGTCCAATCGGATTTATTAAAATTCTTGCCCCGACGCCGACAGAGCGGCGGAGATTGAAAAAGTCTGTCGAATTTAAATTATAAAATACATTGCCCGCTTCCGCGAACGCCAAAACATAAATGGGCATCGGGTCTAACGTTAAAGCGGTTCTGAATTCCGCCGTGTATTTCGTCATCACTCTTCCGCCGATTACGTCTCCGCGGAAATTTCTCGGACCGACGCTTCTGTCGTCGTAACCGCGCAGAGGAGTTGTGGCTATTACAAGTCCGCTGCCGCCCATATAGAAATAGTCGAACGGCTGAATCATAGTGCCAAGAGTCAGTTCTTTCAGAAGCCCCAAATCGACGCCGAAATAGAAAGCAAATTTCGGGTTTCCGAGAATCCTACGGAACCAATCGGTTTTAATATGAAACTTGAGATAATCGACATTTCCGGGCAAAAACGGTCCGCCGGAAAGTTCTCCCATCAAAGTAATTTTAGATCCTTTGGAAGGGAAAATCGGGTTATCAATATCGTTTCTCGTTAAAGTA
>JALWEC010000443.1 GCA_027036655.1 Melioribacteraceae bacterium | reverse complement strand
TAAAATTGCTTTTTTCTCGCTCGTTGTCATTCCCCAGCGCGCAATTTCACGATTCATACTCTCTTCCAATTTTGCTTGAGAGTTCTTTACCGCGTCCGAGCTTTTCTCAACAACCTTTACTTCCAAGCCGGCTGAAGCTATTGCTTGCGCAATCCCCTGCCCCATTACTCCGGCGCCGACAATCGCGACTTTATCGGCTTTTCTTATTTTATTTTCATCCGAATCTTTTAATAAATCTTCTAATTTGGTAATAGTCATTTTAAATATCTCAACTTTATTTTTTTGTTAATTAAAAATAGTAAAATTCATTCCGAGGGAAAAGAAGAAATGCAAAAAAGAGTTAAAAATCGTATTTAAATTTTATCGATTTGCTCAATAATCATTTTTTGAAATCGTTATTTCTCTTAAACCGTTTTTAAGTAGTAATATTTTTACAATATAAGAATATTCCGGAACCGCATTTGGAAAAAGCTCAGCCCATTCAATAAAAGTAATCGCTTCTTCGTCTGATAAATATTCGTCTATCCCGATGTCGTAAAGTTCCCTTTCCTTTTTAATTCTGTAAAAATCGAAATGATATATTTTAACGTTTCCGTCATATTCGTTTACAATCGCAAAAGTCGGACTTGAAACTTCATCTATCGCAAAATATTTGGCGACTTCCCTTACAAAAAAAGTTTTGCCCGCGCCCAGATTTCCCTCAAGCAGAACAATATCTCCTTTCTTCATACGGGATGCAAAATCGCGCGCGATTCTGTTTGTTTCTTCCTCTGTTTTTATATTTGAGAAGCGTTGTGTTTCCATTATTACAAAAGAATTAATGTGATTATTGACAAACGTTTTATTTATACTTAGAATAAATTGGTTCTATAAATTCAGTCATAAATGAACCTTCGAGGTTACATGATTTACTCAGAAATTCGCAATTTATAAAACAAAAAACGAATTTTCAATATTTGTTGAATAGTCAAATCCTCGAAGGTTTTTTCGAAAACCATTTTGGGTTTTGTATAACGCGCTAAACCAATTGGGAGATTATTTCGTAATAAAAAAGCTATTACATCGGCAAATTATTAAATCCGTGAAAATCCTTTTTTTCAGCGTTATCCGCGTTCTATAATTATAATTCCAAAAAGATACTATTTATCATACAAACCACCGGAAGCCGTACCCACAAAATACAGCTTCCGGATAAATGTTTATTTATTATCTGCCGGAATGTGTCCGAGCTTCAATTCTTCGGCGATTCGTTTTGCGTGCAACAATGTGTTCAGCAGTTCACTTATTCCCTGCGAAGCAACGCTGACGGTTCTGTTTGCAACTGGAGAATAGAGAAAAGTTCCCGGCAAACTTTCAATGTTGCCGTCAAACGCTATTCCGACTATCTCGGCGTTTTTATTGATAACCGGACTTCCGGAATTTCCGCCGACAATATCATTTGTCGAAATAAAGTTGTACGGAGTGCTCAATTTCATCTCCTTCGGAGGATTAGCCCAACGCTTCGGCAACGCCCAAGGATATTTTTGCTGATGCCCGTAAAATCTGTTGTAAAGTCCGTAAAATGTTGTAAAAAGCGGCGCTAAAGTTCCGTTGTAATGATAACTTTTCATAACGCCGTCGCTGATTCTTAAAGTGAATGTAGCATCCGGCGGAATTGTGGTTCCGTAAACATCGAACAAAGCTCTGCCAAGTTCGTTTTCAAGCACTTTCTCCGTCCGGCGGGTTTCTTTAACTTCTTTGTTGTACTTTTTCAGCTGAGGCTGAGTAATTCTTACAAAGCGGATAAAAGGATCATCCGAGTTCAGAATATCTTCGGGCGATTTTTTCAAAAACTCTTTTAAAGATTCCGCGGAAACCAACTCCGATTTGGAAAGAAGATAATTCACTGCCTTTTTCCCCGAAAGTCCGTTAAACAAATCAGCCACAATCGGGTGAGTTTTTGGCAGAAACATCTCAATGTAATTAATCTGCAGGGCTAACTTCTGATCTTCGACCGATTTGTCAAATTTTGACGGGAAAATTGAATCGATTGTTTTTTGAAGGTCTTCGCCGGTGTACATCGGGCTTCTTTTGTCTTCAGGAAGTTTCATCTGTTCGGCATATCTTACTACAGCTTGTGCAATTGTAAAATAGGCGGAAGAAACTCTTGGGTTCAAACTGAAGGCTGTAATTTCGCCCGCGTGTTGGCGATATTCGTCCTGAATCCTATTAATCGCTGCCCAAAGGTGTCCGTACTTAGCTTTTAATTCAGGATTTGCATCAACTTTGGCTTTGAAACTTTTTTCAAACGCTTTTTTCCTTGCGATGAAATAGGGATCAAGAAGCGCTTTATAAATACCTTTATAAACTTTTGCGCTGTTGGCGAGATAAAATGTGGAACCTTCCAAATCCTTTTTCTTTTCGGGATGTTTTACCATTTCGTTTTCGAGAATATTAACAACGCCGTTAAGAAGGAAGTTGCTGGCTTTATATCTGTAATCTCTTTCAAAAAGCATTTGTGAAACGGTTTTTACTCTTTCGGTTCTCCCCGGATTTCCAACCACAAAAAGGGGTTCGCCGGGATGCGCGCCGTTCGGACTCCATTTGTAATAATAGTCCGTGTGAAGCGGTTTTCCGTCGTCGTCGTAAACCCGCAGAAAAGCAAAATCGGCGTCGTAGCGGGGGTAAGTAAAGTTATCGGGGTCGCCGCCGTAAAGTCCCACAGCTCTTTCGTTAACAAGCGCCATACGGACGTCATTATAGCGCCTGTATCCATAAAGCGAATATTTCCCGCCGCTGTAAAGTTCCGTAACTTTGCAGATTAATCCGGTATCGTCCGAATATTGTTTCTGTAGTTTTTGAATGATTTTTTGTTTGTTTGCCGCCTTAGCGCTGTCGGTTTTGCCTTCTTCGATAGCGCTTTGAACCTGATCGGTAACATCTTCGATTAACACAAGCTGATCAACAAATAAATTCGGCACTTTTCTCTCGTCTTTTAAAGTCGGAGCGTAAAAACCGTTGGCTGCAATATCTTCCCCTTCCCTCTGAATCCTGTTAAGAATAAAATCGACGCAATGATGATTTGTCATAACAAGTCCGTCCGCCGAAACAAATGACGCAGAACACCAGTTAGCGAATTTCAAAGCCGACATTCTGACTTTTTCCAGCCATTGTTCGGAAGGTTTAAAGCCGTATGTCGAATCAAAATAGTTAACGGGAGCGTCTTCAAACGTCCACATTTTTCCCATATCAATTTTACTTGCCTTTACAGTATCGGGATTAAAAGGCATATTCTGAGGGAAAATCGTAAGAGCGCTGAAAACAAATACCGCAATAAAACTTAGTAACTTTTTCACTTTAAATTATTCCTCTTATTTAGTTAAAAAACATTTTTCGATTTGACGTCTGTTTCAATTTTTTGTGCCGTAAAATAAAGAAATTTTTTCTCATCTTCCCGCCATATTTTGTATTACAATTTAAATCCTTTCTGCAAAAGGGGGAAAGAAGAAAGACGTGTTTTTAGTAAAGAAACTTTCATTATAGATTATAGAAAGCTTTGTATAACCTAATTTATATGTCATTCTGAATGGAGCGAAGCGGAATCCGCCACGGCGGAAGAATCTCAAAACCGGTAATTATACCGAATTTAGAGATATTTCGGACGGCTTACACCTTCGCCCCCGACGAAAAGCGGTCGGGGAACTCAATATGACAAATTTAGGTTATGCAAATATCTCTCATAAAGAACCGTTGTATATCCCAACCCGGGCAAGCCGGAAACAAAACTAGAAAAAGTCGGACAAAAAAACAATCTCTGAAACCCTTATCAATAAGGGACTTTAGAGTATTTGGGAAAATATTTTGCCAAAAATAACACGAATTTTACTGATAAGGTATTAAAATAGTCTTGTTGAATTCTCGCCTCCCTACAGAATGTATGGAAACTCCGCATTGGCGTACTTACCGATAAATACGCTGTTGCCGAATGTTCAATAACGGTTTAACGGCTGAGGTTGGATATTCGGCAAATTACGGATAACGCCAGAAAGAATAAATTCTACGAATTCTCTTTTATTAACTCTTTCACTGTTTTAATATCTTTTTCAATCTGACGAATAAGAGCTTCTTTAGTTACAAACTTTACTTCATCCCTAATTTTTTTAATCACTTCGGTTTTTACCATTTTGCTGTAAATATTTTTATTCAAACCGAAAATATACGTTTCAATAATGGGGTTGTTGAGATGTTCAAATGTAGGACGAGTTCCAATATTCATTAGTCCGAAATACTCCTCGTCTCTCAGAAAAACTTTTACAAAATAAACTCCGTTTGCAGGAATAACCTTGTGCGCGTCAGGTTTAATATTAGCGGTAGGATAACCCAATTCCCGTCCTCGCTGCGCCCCGCGAATTACTTTCCCGCTGAAAAAATAATTCCTTCCCAAAAATTTGTTCGCTTTTTCCAGTTCTCCGTTTTTCAGCGCGTTTCGAATCTTTGTGCTGCTTATTACTTCTCCGTCGATTTTCACTTCTTCGGCGCCGGAAACAGTAAAATCGCACATTCCTGACATTTCAAGAAGTTTGCTTTTGTCGCCGCCTCTGTCCTTTCCGAACTTATGATCGTAGCCAACGACAATATGCTCGACTCCGATTTCATCGCAGATAATTTTTTTTATAAAATTCTCGTAAGACATCTGCGAAAACTCTCTATTAAAATTAATTACCAGAACATTATCGATTTCAGTCGTATCGAGGATCGTCAGCTTCTCATCGGTCGTAGTGAGCAATTCCAGATTAAAATCGGGGGAAACTACAAAGCGGGGATGCGGGTCAAAAGTAATAACCAAACTCCTTCCGCCGGTTGCTTTGGCGCGCCGAACAACTTCATCCAAAATCTTTTGGTGTCCGAGATGAACGCCGTCAAAAGTTCCTATTGTTATTATGGTCTTCTTATTTTTTTCAACATGTTCCGGTTTATAATAAACTTTCATTGCTTTCTACTTTCTTTTACAAATTCTACAAATTCTTCGATTTTAAACGCCTCATCCGCCAAGTAGCTTCCGACGGCTGTTCTTCTTAATCCGTGAAGATAAGCTCCGCATCCGAGCCGTTTCCCGAAATCATCCGCAATTACTCTGATATACGTTCCTTTCGAAACCGTTATATCAAAATCCACTTGAGGAAGATTAATCTTTGATATCTCAAAATCGGAAACGATTATTTTTCTCGGCTCTCTTTCCACTTCTTTCCCCTTCCGCGCCAATTCATAAAGTTTCTTTCCTTTATGCTTTACAGCGGAATACATAGGAGGAAGCTGCATCGACTCGCCGAGGAAGGAATCCCTAACGGTAAGAATATCATCATCGGTAACCGCTTCAAAACTTTTTTCTTCGATAACCTCAGTCTCCCCATCCATTGAAGGAGTTCTTTTACCAAGAATAAAACTCCCCGAGTATGATTTATCAAGACCTTGGAAATTATTAAGCTCTTTGGTTTTCTTCCCGAACGCGATAATTAAAAGTCCGGTGGCGAAAGGGTCAAGCGTTCCCGCATGCCCGACTTTTTTTATGTGAAGTGTGTGTCGAATTTTATTTACAACATCAAACGATGTCCACCCGGAAGGCTTGTCGATTAGAACGATTCCTCCCGATTCAAAATAATCGGGAGAAAAATTATTCGTTTTCTTTGTTATCATCTTTATGTATCTGCGAAAACAATTTTTCCATTTTATCCACATAGTCCAGAGTATCGTCAATAAAGAATTCCAACTCGGGAATAAATCTCAAATTTCTAATACTCTGGGCAAGTTCGTACCGGATTTTCTTCTTGTTGTCGTTAATCCACTTCAAACTTTCTTCTCTGCGTTCTTTATCAAAAACGGAAAAATAGACGCGCGCAATTTTCAAATCGGGAGTAACCTTAACTGAAGTTATGGTTATTAAATCTCCGACCGAATCTTCAACTTTAAGCATAAAGATTCGGCTAAGTTCTTCCTTTATGAGTTTTGCCACTCTTTGAGTTCGTATGCTCATTAATCTAACTTCTTCTTTGTTTCAACAACTTTAAATGCTTCAATCATATCGCCGACTTTAATGTCGTTGAAATTAGCAATATTTAAACCGCATTCGTAACCGGAATCGACTTCTTTAACGTCGTCTTTGAAACGTTTGAGCGAAGCGAGATCCCCTTCGTAAATTTTCACTCCGTTTCTGAAAAGACGTATTTTATCGTTGCGCGAAATTTTTCCGTCAAGTACGTAACATCCGGCTACCGTTCCCACTTTAGGTACTTTGAATATATCACGAACTTCGACTGTCGCAACAACTTCTTCTGATATAATCGGTTTTAGCATACCTTCGAGAGCGGATTTTAATTCTTCAATAGCGTTGTAAATAACATTGTACAATCTGATCTCAACATTCTCTTTCTCGGCAAGTTTTCTCGCACTGAGATTTGGACGAACGTGGAAACCAATAATAATCGCATCGGAAGCGGCGGCAAGCAGCACGTCGCTTTCGGTAATGGCGCCAACGCCTTTATGAATTACCCTTACTTTTACTTCATCATTGGAAAGCTTCATAAAAGAATCGGCGAGAGCTTCAACAGAACCGTCAACATCGCCTTTTACGACAATATTAAGGTCTTGTACTTCGCCGGTACTGATTTGACTTGCGATTTCTTCAAGCGTAAGCATGTGAACCTGACGCTGATCCTGTTCGCGTTTTATCTGCTGACGTTTAATTGCAATGTTATGAGCTTCCTTTTCGGAATCGACTACAACAAAAACATCACCGGCTTGCGGAACTCCTTCAAATCCGGTTACAACAACAGGAATGGATGGACCAGCGTTTTTAACTCTCTTGCCTCGTTCATCGTACATTGCCCGAACTCTTCCGGAATAATTGCCCGCGACAAAAGGATTTCCAATTTCAAGCGTTCCTTTCTGAACGAGAATTGTAGAGACAACGCCGCGTCCTTTTTCCAACTGAGCTTCAATAACCGTTCCTCTCGCCTTTCTGTTCGGGTTTGCTTTAAGCTCAAGCATTTCCGCTTCAAGCAAAATCTTTTCGAGCAGAACGTCGATATTCAAACCTGTCTTAGCCGAGATTTCCGCGCTCTGATATTTTCCGCCCCAATCTTCCAACAGAATGTTTCTTTCGGAAAGCTGCTGACGTATTTTTTCGGGATTAGCGCCAGGTTTATCAATTTTATTTATTGCAAATATCATGGGTACGCCGGCGGCTTGCGCGTGGTTAATCGCTTCAACCGTCTGCGGCATAACGGCATCGTCCGCGGCGATAATAATTACGACTATATC
>JALWEC010000442.1 GCA_027036655.1 Melioribacteraceae bacterium | reverse complement strand
GACGACGTTTTTACTGAACATCGAAGTTAAGTTCAAATCATGTGAAACCGTTATAACCGTCAACCCCTCTTCCTTGTTCATAAACTCCAAAAGCTCAAACATTTTAATCTGATGCTCAATATCCAAATGAGCGTTAGGCTCATCCAGAATCAGAATTTTCGGCTGCTGCGCCAAAGCCCGCGCTAACATTGCCCGCCGCAGCTCTCCGCCGGAAACTTTCGTCAGTGCCTTTTTCTTCAAACCGGCAATTCCCAACATATCGAGATATTTGTCAATTACTTTTTTATCATTATTATTTGGGATGCCGAAATAATTCATAAAAGGCGTTCTCCCTCCGGCGACAAAATCATAAATTGTAAAAGGAAAAATTGAGCCGTAATCCTGCGGAACATAAGCTATTATCCGAGACAATTCCTTTGCTGAAAAGGAGGAAATGTTTTTCCGTTCGAGCGTTATTTCACCTGAGGAAGGAAAAAGGCGTCGAATCAGAAGTTTTAAAAGAGTTGTTTTTCCAGCGCCGTTCAATCCGATAAGAAAGTCGAAATCACCTTGCGCAAAATTTATTGAAATCTCGTTCAATAAAAGGGGCAATGAATCATCATATTTAAAAGATACTTTTTTTAACTCCAAAAAACTCATCAAACCTTTAATGTCATTTTATAAGTTTACTAGGGACTTTTCTCAGCTAATCCCATAAATCCCACCACTACGCAGTTTACTGTTTACTGCAAACTGTTTACTGCCAACTGACCGTCTTTATGCCATATAACTTAACAGCTGAGAAACTTTATCCTTTAACTCTCTCCGGTCCGCTATTAAATCGACAAATCCGTGCTCCTGCAAAAACTCCGAACGCTGAAAACCTTTCGGCAAATCTTTCCCGATAGTTTGTTTTATCACGCGGGGACCGGCAAAGCCAATCAGAGCTTGCGGTTCGGCAATGTTAACGTCGCCGAGCATTGCGTAGCTTGCGGTTGTGCCGCCTGTAGTAGGATCCGTAAGAATTGAAATATAAGGAAGTCCGGCATCGGCTAATTTTGCAAGGCGCGCGCTGGTTTTAGCCATCTGCATCAATGAAAACGCTCCTTCCATCATTCGCGCTCCGCCGCTTTGGGAAACAATAATTACGGGAAGTTTGTTCTTATACGCCTCGTCGATTATTCGAGCAATTTTCTCGCCCACAACCGAGCCCATACTTCCGCCGATGAATTTAAAGTCCATAATTGCAAGAGCGACTTTCTTTCCGTTCATCTTTCCCACGCCCGTTGTAACGGCGTCGTTTAAGCCGGTTTTCTTAATCGTAGTTTCAATTCTGTCTTTATATTTTTTAGTATCGGAAAATTCAAGCGGATCTCCCGATTTCAAATTCTTGTTGTATTCTTTGAACGTGTTTTTGTCAATCAGAATCTCAATATATTCCTTGCTCCCTACACGAAAGTGGTTGTCGCATTTGGGACAAACCCAAGCGTTAAGCTCAAGTGTTTTAATATGAATTATTTCCCCGCAAGCATTACACTTTGTCCACTTGCCGTCGGGGAGTTCCAGTTTCTTATTTTTGGGATCAATGTGTTGTTTCGATTTGGAAAACCAGCCCATTATTTTTTATCCTTGTTAATACTGAAGAAAATTGTTAACATCTGAATAGAATCGAGAGGATCGTTGCTGTAAAACATAACAGTACGCGCAAGCGAACCTTGCAAACCTTTCGTATCGATTTTGATTTCCGCTTCGCCGATTTCATTCGGCTTCAATTTTAATTTATTAGGAATAACTTTTATAAACTTACTCGAAGTTTTAAGTTGCTGAATCGTCAACGGATATTTACCGACATTTTTATATTTGATATGCGTTGTTTTAATTGTGCCTTCGTCAATTTTGCCGAGTTGAAGCTGGTAGGTCTGCAGTTTAAGTTTCGGACCTTTCTTAATCATTTCGATATTGTCGTTTTTTCCGTAAACGGTTGCATTCAGTGTAAACTTCAGCCGCGGAGAATAAGGGTCGTTGCTTAAAACAAAAATCGTTTTTCTCTGAACACCTCTTTTATTCTTCGTGTTAAATGTAACTCTTATTAATGTGGAATCACCGGGAGCCAAAACTTTGCTACCAACATTTGCAACAGTGCAACCGCAAGATGAGCGAAGTTTGGTAATTCTAAGCGTGTCGCCTCCTCTGTTAAAAATCTTAAAGTTATGCGCAACAATTTGTCCTTCCCTTAAATCTCCAAAATTATGAGTTCTGTTGGGAGACCAAATTAACGGTTTATTCATAGGCGCTTGTGCCATTGAGACCGCTGCAAAAAACAACAATATTACTATTAACTTTTTCATTTGTTTACCCTTGGAATAAATTTTTTAAAATAGTTCGGTTCTAGAAAATCGAAATCCGTTATTTTGTATTCATCAAAATTTAGCGTGGCATAAGAAGCGATTTGAGAAGCGAAAAGCTGCGGAAACGGTTTATAAATAAAATCGTGTCTATCGTCGGAAAAGACCAATCTGTTCCCCGTAAACTCTTTAACATCTTCTTTTGCTAAAATTTCCATCTCTCTGATAATTTCAAAACCCGAATCATTTGAACGATAAATCTCGCCGTAAAGTTCTTTAACATTTACTTTTCTCAGAAGAACAAACTCAACGTTAGTTGTGAGAAACCCCGACACTAACCTTGCGACGGCATAAAATGTAGGAACGGGAATTAACGGAAGATCAGCGCCAAGAGCCAAACCTTTCGCGGCAGCAAGTCCGATTCTCAACCCGGTAAATGAGCCGGGTCCCATCGATACGGCGATTCCGGATAAATCCTTAACTTCCAAATTAAAAGCGGAAAGCGATTCATCAACCAAATCAAGTAGTTTCTCCGAGTGAATATTCTTCACGTTTATGTTAAAATCGGAAAACTTACTGCGACCGTAGTAAACAGACGCGCCGCAAACCATGGCTGAAGTTTCAATCGCAAGTATCGGTTTATTGTATGCTTCGTTATTCATCTGACCTATAGCTAAACTCATTTAAATTTAAGTTAGAAAATAAGAAAAGAAATAAAATATTACTAATTGACTTTTAACAAATCGATTTTTTTCTCGTCTCAAATTCACTTCCGTGAAATTTATCCGTTTGTGCAAAACTTGTTACGCTACCTATTTTTATATTATTCTCTTTTAAATTTATAACAAAATTTATTCCTCTGTGTGTAAGCTCGTGTGAATTACAAATGTTTATGGTTGCGCTATGAATTAATTTCACCGCTAAGTTCTAATTCAAACGGTTTCTACTAATAATACCTTATTCGTTTTCTCTGTTAACCTGTCAAAGAATAGTTTCAAACAGTATTTGAATTTGGGATAAGGGAATCGGATTGTTGGTTTAATGGATTATCGGATTTCCGCCTTCTGCCTATCCTTCTTAAAATAGCATCATATAAACAGAAATAAAAAAATGTAAAAAATTCCGGAACCAATACTCCTTGACAATGTAAAAGCTATCAATTATATTAGCACTCGTCTTTAATGACTGCTAATCACTTTTTAATAAATAATCTAAAAAAATAGGAGGATTAAAATGGCTGACGTTAAAATTAAGCCGATGGATGACAGAGTTTTAGTTGAACTCGTAGAAGAAGAATCCAAAACAGCTTCAGGAATTATTATACCGGACACAGCAAAAGAGAAACCTAACATGGGTAAAGTTGTTGCAGTCGGTACGGATGAAGATTTACAGGAACATGTGAAAGTAGGCGACAAAATATTGTTCGGAAAATACGGCGGCGAAGAAATTACTTTCGACGGCGTAGATTACAAGATAGTTCAAAGAGGCGATATACTCGCTATTCTTACAGACTAATAAAAAATTGAAAATAAATTAGGAGGAAATTAATTATGTCTTCAAAAATTGTTGAATACGGAACTGACGCAAGAAGCGGTTTGAAAACCGGCGTGGATAAACTTGCCAATGCCGTAAAAGTTACATTAGGACCAAAAGGACGTAATGTTGTTATAGATAAAAAATTCGGCGCCCCGACAGTTACAAAAGATGGCGTTACGGTTGCAAAAGAAATCGAATTGGAAGATCCGATCGAAAACATGGGCGCACAGATGGTTCGCGAAGTCGCTTCCAAAACAAGCGATTTAGCCGGCGACGGAACAACTACCGCTACTGTTTTGGCTCAGGCTTTTTATCGCGAAGGTTTAAAAAACGTTACCGCAGGCGCAAATCCGATGGATTTGAAACGCGGAATGGACAAAGCAGTTAAAACTATCGTATCCGAATTAAAAGAAATGAGCAAGGACGTTGAAGATAACGAAGAAATTGCTCAGGTAGGCGCAATCTCGGCAAACAACGACAAAGAGATCGGTAAATTAATTGCGGACGCAATGGATAAAGTCGGCAAAGATGGCGTTATTACCGTTGAAGAAGCCAAAGGAATGGAAACCGAACTTGAAGTTGTTGAAGGAATGCAGTTCGACCGCGGTTACTCTTCCCCTTATTTCGTAACCGATTCCGAATCAATGGAAGCGGTTTTGGAAGAACCTTACATTTTAATTCACGACAAGAAAATTTCCGCAATGAAAGACCTTCTTCCTATCTTGGAAAAAGTAGCACAATCGGGCAAACCGTTGGTTATTATTTCCGAAGATTTGGAAGGCGAAGCTCTTGCGACTTTGGTTGTTAACAAATTACGCGGAACTTTAAGAGTTGCGGCCTGCAAAGCTCCGGGATTCGGCGACAGAAGAAAAGCAATGTTGGAAGATATCGCAATCCTTACCGGCGGAACCGTAATCTCCGAAGAAAGAGGCTACAAACTTGAAAACGCTACAATCGAATACTTGGGACAGGCTAAGAAAGTTGTAATGGATAAAGACAATACAACTATCGTTGAAGGCGCTGGCGAAACCGAAGCAATCCAAGCTCGCGTAAATGAAATCAGAGCGCAGATTGAAAAAACAACTTCCGATTACGACAGAGAAAAACTTCAGGAAAGATTGGCAAAACTTTCCGGCGGAGTTGCAGTATTGAAAATCGGAGCCGCAACCGAAGTTGAAATGAAAGAGAAAAAAGCCCGCGTTGAAGATGCGCTTCACGCAACAAGAGCCGCAGTTGAAGAAGGTATTGTTCCGGGCGGCGGAGTTGCATTGGTACGCGCAAGTCAAGCCCTCGAGAACCTCGAAGGAGACAACTTGGATCAAACAACCGGAATCAATATAATCAAAAAAGCTTTGACCGAACCGTTGAGACAAATAGTTTCAAACGCCGGTTTGGAAGGAGCCGTTATCTTGAATAAAGTTCTTGAAGGAAAAGACGATTTCGGATTTAATGCTGCTACCGAAGAATATGAAAACCTCGTTAAAGCGGGCGTTATCGATCCGACAAAAGTTACGAGAACCGCTCTCGAAAACGCCGCATCGGTAACCTCAATGATGCTTACAACCGAAGCCGTTATTTATGAAAAACCTGAAGATAATCCTCCAGCTGCTCCGGCTATGCCCGGCGGTATGGGAGATATGGGCGGAATGTATTAATAAGCGCTCCGAACATGATAAACTTAAAAAACCTCCGTTTTTACGGAGGTTTTTTTATAAAAAGCTTTACATAATCAAATAATTTGTCATTCTGAATGGAATGTATCGAAATGAAGAATCTCTTCACAAGAATTTACGCAATTTTAGTTTTAAATGCCGTCAAGCACCGTCCCTTGGCAAAATTGCAACAAAAAGGTAGTGTAACAAGTTTTGTGTAAATGGATTAATTCTACAAAGGCAAAGTGGAATCCTGCATGAGCCGAATAGTCTCCACGCAACATAAACGACTAGAAAGCTTCCATGCATGCTGAATTGCCGAGTTAACGTTTAACTTAAAAATTAAAACGGTCTGAAATCGTTAATATGCGTCTTTTCCGAAATCACTTCAATTATTTCGTTTTTTTCTACAATAACCGCCGTTAATTTATTTCCCGCAAAAGCTCCGGTATCAATATATAAAGCGTTGGCGTCAACATCGAACTTAACCTCATTCAGTTTGGAATGTCCGACAATCTGCATCTTACCGAGATTCAGAAGCGGGTCGCGCGTCCACAAAACTCCGATATCGTGGAGATAATCTTTATTGATTAAAGGTTCGAGCAAAGATAAATCTTCCTGAAAATCCGGCGGAAGAAAATTTTCATAATATCTTGAAATTCCCGCGTGAGAAATAAAAGCGTCGGGCAAATCCAAATAGAGCGGAGCTTTGGAAATTACCTCAATATGTTCAAATATCTCCTGCTCGTGTCCCTGATAAGATTCCAGCGTCGCTTCATTTCCGTTAAAAACCCACGAACGGGCAAAAATGCTTGAGGGATATTTAAAGAAATGATAAAACATATAATCGTGATTGCCCGCGACGAAAGTAATATCATTGGAAATAAGATAATTTACGGTTTCGTAACTGTGATTTCCTCTGTCAACCAAGTCGCCGATTGAAATTATTTCCGCATCGGGAAATTTTCTTTCGATTTTTGCCACCAGTTCAATTAACGTAAAATAACAGCCGTGTATGTCCCCTATAACAGCAATCATCAGATATAATAATTTTTCTTTGCGAATTCAGTTAATTCATCGCGGAATTTCGGATGCGAAATATTAATCAGTTCGCGCGCTCTTTCCTGAATAGATTTGCCGAAAAGATGCGCAGTTCCGTATTCCGTTACCACGTAACGAACATCGCCCCGCGACGTTACAACGCCCGCGCCCGGTTTCAGAGTCGGAACGATTCTCGAAACCTTTCCGTCCTTTGTGGTCGAAGGCAAAGCAATAACGGCTTTTCCTCCTTCGGAATGCGCCGCACCGCGGATAAAATCTACCTGCCCGCCGATACCGCTGTAAAAACGGGTACCAATTGAATCGGAACAAACTTGCCCCGTCAAATCTATTTCTATTGCGGAATTAATAGCTACCATCTTTTTATTTTTGGCAATCACAAAAGGATCATTCACATATTCCTGCGGATGAAACTCAATTAAGGGATTATTATCGACAAAATTGTAAGCTTGTTTAGTTCCGAGCACAAATCCCGCTACAATTTTTCCGGGATGAAGAGTTTTTTCTTCGCCGGTAATAATTCCATCCTCAACAAGTTGAACTATTCCGTCGGAAAACATTTCCGTATGAACGCCGATGTTTTTTCTGTCGTGGAGGTAGTTCAAGACCGAATCCGGAATCGCGCCGATTCCCATCTGAATTGTCGCTCCATCCTCTATCAGTTCCGCAACATTTCTTCCGATTTTATCGTAAACTTTCATCACCTCGGGAGAAGTATCGGGATCAACTTGAGGAAGTTCAAGCAAAGGGGCGTCGTGTTCAA
>JALWEC010000441.1 GCA_027036655.1 Melioribacteraceae bacterium | reverse complement strand
TGATAGGTAACTCTAATTTCAATTGAGCCGAAAATGAAACTTAACGGATTTTTAATTCTTTTGTCGATAAATATTATTCTTCTCTTTACTCCGCTTTACGGTCAATCGGAAACGGTCGATAGCTCAGATACAGCGGCGGTTAAAGTTGGCTGGATTGCAAATCCCGCTATAACCGAAATAAACGACGCCTTCCGCGACAATACGCTTCAGCTTATCGATAACGGCGCAGCTTCCATAATTATAACCGGAAAACTGACCGAACATACTTCCCTTAAAGAATTTGCGGCGCTGAAAAAATTCGTAAAAGAACTTTCCGTTCCGGTAAAAATACTTCCTTCCTATTCCGATTTATATTCCACTCCTTATTCGGAATTAAACTACAACGAATACTTTGACGACAGAAACTTCGTTTATATAAAAAGTAATTTCTCTTTTGTCGGAATAAATCTTCTTTCCCCTTTTTCCGACAGCGCGGGACATTTTTCGCCCAATCAGGAAAACCTGCTGAATAGCGAAACGGAAGATATTAAAGATTCATCGCTTGTTTTTCTCTTTACAAATTTCTCTCCGGCGCGAGTGGATAATTGGCGAAATGTTGAAGCGGCTTTTAACGGGAAAAAACTTCCGGTGATTTTTCTAAATTCCACGCCGAAAGAAATTTCAAATCAATATTATTTTATCTATCCGTCGGAAGAAGAATCTTTTTATTCAATTTGGGTTAACGATTCGTCCGTAGTAGTGGAAAATCAGAATGGAGATTCATTGTTCAACCGCGCTATCCCGAAAAACTCGGATTTATTAAACACGAGAAAAATTAATCCCGTTTTCATTTCAAAACAGCCGTTTGTAAAAAAACTGTGGGAAAACCGGCTTGCAAGCGAAACTACCGTAGCCCCCTTAATTTACAAAGGCAAATATTATGTTCTCCGGAACGATGGTTTACTGACTTGCTTTGACGGCGACGGCTCGGAATTTTACGATTACGATTTGCTGGCGGATGCGCGAGTTAATCCCGGCATAATTGACGGCTATTTTATCGCCGCGACGCTTCAGGGAGATTTGTTTTCACTCAATGCCGCAAACGGCGACCAGCTTCAAACTATCGGTTTTGAATCCCCTATTACGACCGATTTACTCCTTTTTGAATTCCCCGTTAAAGTTAAAACTATGGCGGAGAAAACATCCGGTTCAAAAGGCGTTGCGCTTTTCGGTAACGCCGAAGGGAAAGCATTCTGCTATGACGTTGAAACATTTGAAAAAATTTGGGAGAGCGGTTTGTCAAGTTCCCCTCTCTGCGGAAAACCTCTTTATTCGAAAAATCAGATTTTCATAGAAGACGGTAAAACCTTGTTTGCCGTCAACGTACTGAACGGCGCTCTCCTTTGGAAATGGAGTTCTAAGACAAGCGGAGAAAAAATTTCCGGGAATGTTGTGGAATGGAAGTCAGAGATATTCCTTACCACATCAAAAGGAAGATTAATTTCTTTAGACAAGAATCTCGGGACGGTCAATTGGGAAACAAGTAAATTTAACGCAACCGGAATTGGCGTGGCGGAAAACGGAAGATTATTATACGTAAAAGACGCGGATAAAAAATTAATTCTTGCCGATATTAAAAACGGCAAATTTAAAAAATCATTCCCGTTAAATATCGGCTCGGCAGATATTGAGAATAAGGTTCAAAATATAAATCGGTTAACCTTTACCGCCGGCAGATATTCACTATTTAGGATTAAGGATAACAAGAAATATTCCACTGTGATTGAATCGGAAAAATCCCCCATTACATTTTTCAAATATCTCGCAAAGGGAAAACTCCTTATCCTTAATATGGACGGAACTTTGGCGCTCTTTAAGATTTCGGAATAACAAATCCGCGTTAAACGGAATACAAGACCAATTCACGCCGATACGGTCTGCTACTAATAAAAAACTGTTGGAATAAATCCGGCGGATTGCCGTACGCCGCGAATCCCCGACCTTGAAGGAGCAAGAAATGCTAAAAATCTTTTTCGGAACAAACTTTAAGTCTGTTCGTCATAAAAACAAAATAACAAACGGAATATTTTGATGAGCAAAACTGAAAGACTATATCGTTCGGAAAAAGAAAAAATTATCGGAGGCGTCTGCGGAGGGCTTGCCGATTACTTCACTGTGGATCCGGTGATAATCAGATTGATATTCGTTCTTCTTTTTTTCTTCCACGGAATCGGACTAATTGCGTATATAATTATGCTAATTATTGTACCTAAAGAAAATGATCTTACATTCAAAACAAAAAATTTTGACGCATCCGAGGAACCGGAAATAGTTGACGCCGAGATTATTGACGATGAAGATGAAAAAAAAGAAGATGACAATTCTTTCTCTTCGCAAAACAATTATACAAACAAACCCGAGAATGAAAAACCGGTAAGAGAAAAATATGACGGGAAATCGATTCTTGGAATCTCGCTTGTCATAATCGGCGGAATAATATTGCTCGAAAGGATTTTCCCCGTAATCACATTCAAGCTGATTGTTCCAATCGTATTAATCGGAGCCGGCTTATATTTTCTAATAGACAATAATCGAAGAGGAAGCCGTAATGAAAACAAGTAAAATTTTTTGGGGCGTATTATTTTTATCTCTCGGGATTTTCAGTCTCCTTTCCTACTTGGGAATAAATATATATTATGATTTCGACAGTTCGATTACAATTCCGGTTCTTCTCGTAATTTTAGGGCTTGTGATTTTATTTAAGCAAAACAGCTTCAAAACTTTTTTTGTGATTCTTGCTGCGCTAATTTCAGCCTACGCTTTGTTTAATATTTTCTGGGATGGAGACGAATGCTACACTGAAACAAGCGATGAAATTTCCATCTCCGAAAATTCCGGACAAGGAATGCAGACTATCGAAATGCCCGCCGGAATTAAAGAAGCGGAGTTAAGCATTTTAGGAGCTGCAAATAAAATCAAGGTTTCCGGATTTCTCTCCGACGAATATTTAGCGAAAATTAACGCTGAAAAATTGGCAAACCTAAACGTAAATTTCACCGTTGACTCATCATCGGCAAAGCTCAGAGTCGAGCCGTCCGAATCGGCAGCTCATAAATTCCACAAAAAATACTTTAACGATTTTGACTTGTATCTAAACGAAAAACCGGAATGGAATATTATCTTCAAGTCGGGCGCCAACGAAACAAACTTAGACTTAAGAAAATTAAAAGTAAAAAACATAAAGATAAAAACAGCCGCATCGGACGTCGATTTATACATAGGGAAAAAGCAAAATCTGACGAATATCGATTTGAAACTTGCGGCAATGGATATTGTAATTCACATTCCTAAATCCGCGGGATGTTTAATCAACGGAGATTTTATTTTTGTTGACAAAAATTTACCGGGCTTCACCAAAGATGAAAGCGGCACTTACACTTCCGCAAATTTTTCCGAATCATCTCAGAAAATCAATATTAATCTGCACGGCACGATTGCGGATTTCAGTATTGAATACTATTAATCATTTCTAATTCTAAGCGGACTGCATAAATGGAAAATATTCTGTCGCTCAAAAATATTAAAAAAAATTATGGTGAAATCGCGGCATTAAAAGGAGTTTCACTTGATATCGAGCGAGGTTCGTTCCTCGGGATTTTAGGTCCGAACGGCGCCGGTAAAACTACGTTGATGAATATTATCATTGGTTTAATCGCTCCTGACGAAGGGGAAATTCTGTTGGAAAACTCTCCGGTTATTCACAGAAGCAATGACGTAATTCAAAAATTCGGTTATGTCCCTCAGGAAATTGCGCTCTACGAAGAGCTTTCCGCAATAAAAAATTTGGAGATTTTCGGCGGACTTTACGGATTGAAAGGTAAAGCTCTCCGGTCGAGAATTAGCGAAGTACTTGAACTGGTTGGGCTTTACGAAAGGAAAAAGGACGCCGTTAAAACATTCTCAGGAGGAATGAAACGGCGTTTTAATATTGCATGCAGTATTTTACACTCCCCTGAAATTATTTTATGCGACGAACCGACCGTCGGCATAGACCCGCAGTCGCGTAACGCAATTTTCGATATGCTTCAGCGGATGCACAAAGCAGAAGGGAAAACCATTATTTACACAACGCATTACATGGAAGAAGCGGAAAGACTTTGCGATAAACTGGAGATTATCGATAACGGGAAAATAATAGCGGAAGGAACTTTGGCCGAACTTATCAATTTGCTCGCCAAAAAACAGTCGATAAAAATATTAAAAGAAAGCAGGGCGATTTCCGTAAAAAAGGAACTTTCCTCGCTCGGTACTCTAAACGAACTGGAATTTCACTTCGAGCTGATTCCCGGAACAGAATACTCAAAATTGCATCAGCTTTTTCCGAAGCTGGAATCTCTCGGCATCTCCGAAGATAACATTGAGATAAGCCGCGCCACATTGGAAGATGTTTTCTTAAACTTAACCGGAAGGAGATTAAGAGATTGAATACCGTTTTAATGTTATTTAAAAAAGATACTTACCGGTTCTTAAGCGATAAACCGGCTCTGCTCCTTACGTTTATTCTCCCCGCCGTTTTAATATTAATTTTCGGCGAGATTTTCAGCGGTAACGGAGGGCAGCAAAGCAGGATACCGATTATATTTGTTAACGAAAGTTCTTCCCCCGCCGCAAAGATAATTGAAGAGAAACTCGATTCATCAAAAGCTCTTAAGCCGGTAAAAAGCATTAAAACATCTGATAAAAACAAAACAATATTTTTCAATGAAAAAACAGCGAAAGATTATGTTGAAAAAGGTAAGTTCTCCACAGCCGTGATTCTCCCAAAAAATTTTATTTCAGATTCCTCAGCAGCGTTAAATATTAAAGTTTACTACGATCCGAAGGACGAAATCGAATATTCGCTGATAATGGGAAATATTCAAAAAATCATTTATTCAACTATTCCTTCTGTTTTTCCGGCATTACTTCAGAATAAGTGGCAAAAAGAAATCGGCCCGGCGCAAGCTAAAAAATTCAAAACTTCAATGGCTAAAACCGTTAACTATTTTTTCGGTGTGCCCGCCGATAGCATCGAAAAGTATATGGATCTCTCTTATATTTCACAAAGTCATTCGTTAAACGCCGACTCGGCAGCTTCCAACTTTTTTTCGGAATTACTCAATTTCCAAAGTACGCAAGTAGTCGGTAAAGAAATAAGCAATCCGGGCGCAACCCGAATGGTCGGTGGTTGGGCGATAATGTTTTTGCTTTTCTCAATCGTAAGCGCCTCAATTTCACTTTTTGAAGAAAAACAGCAGGGAACACTAAAACGGCTTCTGACAATGCCTGTTTCTCGCAATCAAATAATCTGGTCAAAATATCTTTATACGACGGTTCTCGGTGTTATACAACTTGCGGTAATGTTTATTTTCGCTTGGGCGGTTTTTAACGTTGATATATTCTCCAACTTCATTAATCTCTTCCTAATGATAATCGCTTCAACGCTTGCCGCCGTTTCTTTTGGAATGTTGATTACCTCTTTTACAAAAAGTTTAAGTCAGGCAAACGGCATCGCTACGATTCTAATCTTAATTATGTCGGCAATAGGCGGCTCGTGGTTCCCGGTTTTTCTTCTTCCCGAGTGGATGCAGACAATTTCCAAAACTACAATAACTTACTGGTCGGTGGATGGTTTCCTTCAAGTTCTGTGGAGACATTCGGATTTGTCCGGCATCTTAATCAACTTGGTTGTATTATTAGGAATCGCCGGTGCGGTTAACGCCGTCGCGCTTTACAGATTTAAGAAAACCGATATTTTAACATAAGTTAATTCGCGCACTTTTTAAATTGTGACAGGTAAGTTAGGGCTTAATGCTCATATTTACTATAATTTGCGCTATGCACTATGATACATTGTTAGCGGCTTTTGTTATTCATTTTTTGTTCATTAATTATCTTATCAAGTTTTTCCGTCCAATAAGTTCCTAAGTAAGTATTCAATAATTTCATTAAGCCCGAAATGTCTATTAATTCAATGCTTGGATTATTTCTTTCGAACTTCCTTGATTCAGACGAAAATTTTGAAGTTGTTATTAAAATCCCTTTTGTTACCTTTTTGTCATTTACTACACCTAAAAGATTTCTTATATCACTAATCCCAATAGTCTGTTTTGTATACCTTTTACATTGAATTACAACTTTCTCCTTTTGCCCTAATTCATCTTTTACTGCATTTAAGTCAATTCCCTCATCATAACTTGATTTTGTAACAGAAACTTTATATTCCATATTCTCAAACAACGCAGCAATCAGGTATTCAAAATCTATAGGATTTAAATCCCAGAAAATTTCTTTTGGATGTTTGTAATTGATATATCTTGCTCTTATTATTACACCACTATCACTCAATCCACTTAAAAAATTGTCTGGAAGCATCATACAATTTGCCAGAAAATAAGCATCAATAGCTTTTATTGCTTCATTTGGGAAATGTGGCAATAAATCCAAAATCCAAGTAAGTCCTTCCCATACTTCACCTTTGTTTGTCAGGAATTTTGTCAGAACTCGTCTGTTGTATTCAGTTTTAACATTATTTGATGAAAAATATGCCTTGTCACCTTTTTTGGCAATAAGATTCTTAGCATAGAATTCATCAGAACCGTATGTACTATTATGGATAAGGAATCTGCGTAAAATTGAACGAATCTCGTTATCTGTTCTTTGTTCTATTGTATCAAGATATTCATTCATCATTTCTTCAGTCGGAAAGCAATTATTCGGATACAGACGATAGAAATCTTTAGAAGTCAATTTATCTAAGAAGTCTGACAAACTTAAGTCTTTTGCAATTATGATGTCTTCTATTTTCATTTTTCAATTGCCGCTAACGGTCACCAGCTATGCACCGTAAGGGTGATTAAACTTCTAAGCCTCAAATGTATCAAAAATATTAATTGAACGGTCAAAACTTCCCTTTTACTTACAAACCCCTTATGGGGCATAGGTGTTGTTGTTTGCTGACTATTTACGGTGCTCGTCCAACTACTTCCAAAACTTCTAAAATACGATTCCTGGCGAATATGATTTTACGAGGTAATAATGATATGAAATTATGAGCTATGCTCACTCTCCAAATTTAAATAATCCAGGAACACCGCAAACGAAGACACGTTTAAAAAATAGTAACCCCTACCCTATTACGACGGGTGCGCATAGCCGCAATCCAGTCTGAAGAAACGCAACAAAGTACTCCGTTAAAAATTGGGTGGGCATAAGGTAACGATTTCCACCTCCCGCGATCCAGGCTTTTTAAAAAACTAAAACTTCTTACTCAATATTTTTTTCTTTCTAAGATTGCTAAGCCGGAAGTTTGCAAACAACGGT
>JALWEC010000440.1 GCA_027036655.1 Melioribacteraceae bacterium | reverse complement strand
ATAAACGATGCCGTGCTTCCCTTTCCGTTTGAACCGGCGACATGAATCGTTTTTAACTCAAGCTGAGGATTACCCAAGAACCGGAGAAAGCTTCGGATATTTTCCAATCCGAGTTTCATTCCCATTTGTTTAAGGGAATAAATCTTCTCCAGACTTTCCTTGTAGTTCATCATAAAGTGTACGAAGCGACCAAATCATTAATATCAGAGATGTTCATTTCCGCGCAGTATTTTCTCAAACCTTCGATTACCTCTTCGGAGATTTTCGGATTTACAAAATTTGCCGTTCCAATCTGCACGGCGGAAGCGCCGGCAATAATAAATTCGGCTGCGTCTTCCCAACTCGAAATTCCTCCGACTCCGATAACCGGGATGTCAACATTGCGGCTTATTTCCAAAACCTTGGCAAGCGCAACAGGCTTAATCGCCGGACCGGAAAGTCCCCCGGTAATATTTTTTATTCTCGGTTTTCGCGTATAAATATTAAACGCAGTTCCTACAAGCGTATTGATTGCCGAAACAGCGTCAGCGCCTTCCTCCTTTACAGCTTGCGCAAAATCCTTAATACCTGCGGTATTAGGCGAGAGTTTTATAATTAAAGGTTTATCTGTAATCGGACGGAGCAATGCGGTTATCTCTCTTACGGCATTAATATCGTTGCCAAAAATCAATCCGCCCTCTTTAACGTTTGGGCAGGATACGTTGATTTCAAAAGCTTTAATTGTATCGATATCTTTTAACGATTTAACGCATTCGGCGTATTCGTCAAAAGTTGACGCGGCAATATTGCATATCACGGTTGTATTAATTTTTTCGAGAAATGGAATTTTCTCGTCCACAAATCTCTTTAGTCCAATATTTGCAAGCCCTATGGCGTTCAGCATGCCGGAAGGGGTTTCCCAGATTCTCTCCGGCGGATTACCTTTTCTCGGTTCCAAAGAAATCGATTTTGTAATAATCGCGCCCACTTTAGTTAAATCAACAATCTGAGATATTTCCTCGCCGTAACCTACCGTTCCGGAAGCAAGCATTACGGGATTCTTGAGTTCAAGAGCGCCGATTTTAACGCTTAAATTTATATCGTTCACAGAATTACCTCTTTTGAATTAAAGACCGGGCCATCTTTGCACACCAGCTTGTATTCGTCCGAATCGGCGGACTTAATCGGGCAACCCTGGCAAATGCCGAAACCGCAAGCCATTCGGCTCTCCACCGAAATTTCAAGCAGAATGTTTTTCCCCTCAAAAAAGTTTTGAGCGGCAATAAGCATCGGAGTTGGTCCGCAGGCGTATGCCTTCAAATTCGCGTGTGAAATACTGCTCCAAAGGTTGCCGACGCTTTCAACTACGTTTCCTTGAAATCCTTCGCTTCCGTCGTCTGTGGCAAAATAAATATTATCGAACAAAGATAGGTTTAACTTCCCTGAAGTTTTAGATCCCCAGAATGTTAGAGTATTAATTCCGCGCTTCTGAAGTTTTTCACGTAAAAAAGGAAGCGGCGCAATTCCTATGCCTCCGCCGAGCAGCAATGCAACTTCGAGAGAGTCGTCGATATTAAAACCGTTTCCCAAAGGACCTTCGATTGAGATTTTTTCGCCGACGTTCACTTTGCTCAGCAACTCGGTCCCCATGCCAACAATGTCGTAAAGAAAACCGATTATGTTTTTTTCTCTGAATGCAACTGAGAAAGGTCGTCTGAGCAAAGGGGTTCCGTAATCGCTTACAAGTATGTTACAAAACTGTCCGGGATAAACTTCCCTTGCAATATTAGGCGCAATAGTTTTAAGAAAATAAATATTTTCGGCAACCTGTGAGTTTTCAATAACTTCACAATTGTCGATGTAAACGCTCATCTTCCGTTCCTGTTCAAAAACATCTTTTCTATTTCAGCGATTTTATTTAATCTTCTCTGATGTCTCTCCCCGAGAAATCCTGTCGAAAGCCAAACTTTAATGATGGATTTTATTGTTTCAATCCCGAGGCTTTTTGCCCCAAGCACAAGAACATTAGCGTTGTTATGCTCACGGGAACTTTGCGCGGAAAACTCGTTGTAGCATGTCGCCGCTCTAATTCCGGGAATTTTATTAGCAGTAATCGCCGAAGGTATTCCGGTCGCATCAAAAACTATTGCAGCCGAAACTTCACCAAGCGCAACCTTTTTAGCCGCTTCAAAGGCAAAATCGGGATAATCGCAGGAGTCCGTTGAATTTGTACCGACATCAACAAACGAATAACCCAAATCCGAAAGAAAACCTTTCAACGCTTCCTTTGTCTCGTATCCGGTGTGATCCGAGCCGAGCGCAAGTTTCATATTGCCTTCCCCGCTAACCGTAAAGTTTTCGGCGGACTGACTATTTTTATATTTTCTTGTCTTATCGGG
>JALWEC010000439.1 GCA_027036655.1 Melioribacteraceae bacterium | reverse complement strand
AAATTTTATTTTATTTGGTTTATATTTCATTCGAAAAACAATGATAAAACTTACTCAAAAAATATTAATTTTATCTCTCTTTCTTTTTTTCGGAAATCTTTATGCGCAAAGAATCGGCGAGATTGTTCCCGACACCGCGCAAGTTATTTTCCCACCGGTTCAAATCGGAGGCGAATTTATTTTTTCGGAGAGCGGTTTCGGCGCTGGTTTTTTTTACGAACACAACTTTACCAATTTAACCCGCGGCTTTGTTAATTTCTCAATCAGCGAGCAGAAATCGGAGAATGAATTTGAACGCTACGATTACTGGGGGCGCCCTTACACAATCGGCAAGGTAAATCGCGTTTACGGAATGCCGCTGATTTTCGGATTAACCAGGCGTCTTTTCAGCGAAGTTTTAACTGACAATTTCCGCCCCTTTATTTCCGGCGGAATCGGACCTTCCGTGACCGTAACAACTCCGTATAATCGTGAATTTTTCAGCTCGCTAAAATATGCAAGAGCTTATCCGACAGGCGGCGCCTTTATTGCTTTCGGAGCGAATATAGGCGTAAGCCGCACAAAGCTGCTCGGTTTGGAACTGCGCTACGAGTATCAGCATATTTTCGGCTCGGGAGTAGAAACGATTTACCAAGTTTATAAAAAAAATTACGGCACATTCATGATTATACTGAAAGTCGGAGGACTTTATTAATCGCATGGTAAATAGTTTCGAACTATGATCGGAAATTCGACAAGGCTAATTAATCCATTATAAAAAACATAAACAAACAAGTTGTCTATAATCGGCAATTCAGAGTTAAATTATTTGCAAATGGATTTTTTGTTAGAAATGATTCGTTTTGTAAAAATTATCAAAAAAATATTTCCCCAAGTACTTCTATTTACAGTATCATTATTCAAATCTATTTTTACTTATGAGCTTACTTAAAAAACTAATAAAAACCGTTAAAACGGTTTAAGCCTTTACAATAGTTTCATTAACCCACGACTTAAGTCGTGGGTTAATGATAACTTAACAATTCTTATAACCGTTTTAACGGTTTATAATGTTGGTATTTATTCAATAAATTACCTTTTTTAAGTGGACACACTTATGAAACTTTCACACGGTTTGTAATTCCCCGACTTTTGTCGGCTTTTTTGCCATTGCAAAAACTTATAGCATTACAGTTTAAATTCTATTTATGTTTCCCAATTTTGCCCTCCTTTTATTTTTTTCGTTCTATTGATATTTCACGGCGCATTAAGTAGTTTGATAAAGATTTTTTTAAATTTTCTTCACGAATCAATTTAGGAGATTGAAATGGATTTTTTACTTACCGAAGAACAGAAAATGATTCAAGAAACAGCTCGGGATTTTGCACGGAAGGAGATTGCTCCGACAACGATTGAAAGAGATAAGAACGCAGAATTTCCAAGAGAGATTATTAACAAACTTGCCGAGTTAGGGTTTATGGGCATGATGGTGGACCCGAAGTATGACGGCGCCGGAATGGACACCGTAAGTTACGCTTTGGCAATGATGGAAATTTCAAAAGTTGACGCCTCGGTCGGCGTTATTATGTCGGTTAACAACTCGCTTGTTACCTTCGGATTGGAAAAATGGGGAAATGAATTTATCAAAGAGAAATATTTAAAACCGCTGGCTCGCGGCGAAAAACTCGGCGCGTTTGCCCTTTCGGAACCGGAGGCGGGAAGCGACGCAACACAGCAGCATACTACAGCAACTAAGGATGGCGATTACTGGGTTTTAAATGGAATGAAAAACTGGATTACAAACGGTAAGAACGCCGATTACTACATTGTTTTCGCTCAGACGGACAAAGCCAAGCGGCACCACGGCATCACGGCTTTTTTGGTTGAGAAAGGAACTCCGGGATTTACACAGGGCGTTAAAGAAGATAAGCTCGGTATCAGAAGTTCCGACACCTGTTCTCTTTCGTTTGCGGATTGCCGCATACCCGACGAAAACGTAATTTGGGAAGTTGGCAAAGGATTTAATTTTGCGATGAACACATTAAACGGCGGGCGTTACGGAATTGCTTCTCAGGCGGTTGGAATTGCGATGGGCGCTTACGAAAGAGCTTTGAATTACGCAAAAGAAAGAAAAGCGTTCGGCACCGAGATTGCAAATCACCAGGCGATTATGTTTAAGTTGGCGGATATGGCTATGGAAATAGAAGCAGCTAAACTACTTACTTTGCAGGCTTGCGCATTGAAAGACGCCGGAAAAGATTACATTAAAGAAGCTTCAATGGCAAAATTGTTTGCTTCCGAAACAGCCGTTAAAGTTGCGCGCGAAGCCGTTCAGATTCACGGCGGCTACGGCTATGTTAGAGAATACGAAGTTGAAAGAATGTACCGCGACGCTAAGATTACCGAAATCTACGAAGGAACTTCCGAGGTTCAAAGAATCATTATCGGAAGAAAAATTTTAGCGGACTAATGGCAAAAATTATTGAAGTTAAGCCGTCGGAAGATTTTCGTCTTTACGTAAAATACTCCGACGGACTTGACGGTTTTATCGACATGAAAAAGATGTTGAAGCATGAGGAATACAAATCCCTGAACGATCCTGCAGAATTTATGAAAGTGGGAATTGACCCGAAAACAAAAGATATAGTTTGGGAATGCGGAGCGACAATGTGCAAGGTTGCCGCTTACGGCATGCTTAAGCTTAAATCCGAGATGAAAGCTCTGGGACTTGATCCCGACAAATAAACCCAAAAATGTCATTAGAAAAAATTTTTACTCTAAAAGCTAGAATACCAAAATAATTTTTGTGGCGTAGATTGCTTGCAACCTGCGAATAACAAGCATAACGCCAAATTATTTCAGCCACAGTCCGCCGGGGCGGACTGCCCCACTCCCGCACTTAGTTTATTCAAAATCCCGAAGGAATTACATATTGATAGAATTTCGTTTACATTATGTTATTCGACACCCGCGGGGTCGCATATAATTATAAACTCGTTCAATTATCGATGTTTGAATCTTTCGGATTCAACTATTCAAAGTTAAATGTATTTCCAAATAAAATAAGAGAGACCTTTGCATAACCTAAATTTGTCATATTGAGTTCGCCATGGCGAAGGTGGAAGCCGTCCGAAATATCTCTAAATTCGGTATAATTACCGGTTTTGATATTCTTCATTCCGCTTCGCTTCATTCAGAATGACATTTTATTGAGTTATGCAAAGCCTTCTAGGAAAAACTTACAAATGAAATTGTGTGGCACAGTCCGCCTAAAGCGGAGATTAGAGAGCTTGCGAACGGTCTCCGCCGGGGCGGACTGTGGAAACGCCGATGGGGACAACTTGCAAGTTGTTTTAACAAATACAAATTACTAAATAACAAACACAGTTTGCCCGCTTAGCTAAGCAAACTGTGCTACAATAAACTGTTAATAGTCTGACATCTTTGATTGAACAAATTATTAATGACAATTTTGGGATATTGTATCTCCGTTTACCCACTGATAAATCAGTGGGTTAAGGAGAATGCTTGTTTCCTTAAGTTGACAGCTTAGACTTTGAAGACGCAATAAAAAACTAATTTAATTTTCAGCGACAAAACTTTCTATTTCATTCAAATATTTTTTCTTCAACTCGTCGTCAATAAAACTTGATTCAACGGAATTACGGGCCAGCGTCGTTATCTCCTCTTTTGTGAGATCAAGCGCGTCGGCGACGGCAAGGAAATTATCATTTACGTAACCGCCGAAGTAAGCCGGGTCGTCGGAGTTCACCGTAGCCCGCAAGCCCTTATTCAGCATGGTTTTCAGCGGGTGATTGTGCAAATCTTCAACTACTTTAAGTTTCAGATTGGACAGCGGGCAAACCGTCAATGTCATGTTTTCTTTGGCAAGTCGTTCAACAAGTTTATCGTCGTCAAGGGAATGATTGCCGTGGTCAATTCTGTCAACGTCGAGGACGTCAAGAGCTTCCCAAACATATTCGGCGGGACCTTCCTCGCCTGCGTGAGCCGTAAGCATAAATCCTTCCTCGCGGGCTTTGGCGTAAACGTTTTTAAATTTAGAAGGGGGATTTCCCACTTCGGAGGAATCGAGCCCGACGCTTTTAATCCACGATTTGTAGGGCATCGCTTCTTCCAAAGTCTTAAATGCTTCTTCTTCGGAAAGATGACGAAGAAAACTGAGGATTAAATTGTAAGTCATTCCATATTTATTTTTTGCGTCTTCAAGCGCATCGTGAATTCCTTCGATAACATAAGCAAAAGGAATTCCGCGGTCGGTGTGCGTTTGCGGGTCGAACATTATTTCGGTATGAATTACATTCTGCTTATGAGCTTTTTCGAGATACGCCCATGTTAAATCGTAAAAATCTTTTTTCGTCTGAAGCGCGCCGGCGCCCGCGTAATAAATATCGAGGAACTCCTGCAGATTATTGAAGTCGTATGCTTTTTTTAATTCCTCTACTGTGTCGTACTTTATTTTTACTCCGTTGCGTGCGGCGATGTCGAACATAAGCTCTGGCTCGAAAGAACCTTCAATGTGCAGATGCAGCTCCGCTTTGGGAATTTCTTCAATGAATTTTTTCATTTCGTCTGTCAAGATTTTTCCTCCTTTTTTGTATTATAAACTGTTGAAAAATAATGAAGAATTTTTAAATACCGAAATAAACAGAACAAGAGTATTTTTCAATCAGTGAAGACAAATATAATTCTGTATTGAAATGCCGGTTTAATGAATCGTCGTTCGTTATTCGTCTGCGCTATTTCGACGGACGAAACAGTTCGTTGATAACATAATAGAGACTTTTGCAAAACCTAAATTTGTCATATTGAGTTCGCCACGTTTATCCCGACCGCTTTTCGTTGGGGGCGAAGGTGTAAGCCGTCCGAAATATCTCTAAATTCGGTATAATTACCGGTTTTGAGATTCTTCCGCCTCGGCGGATTCCGCTTCGCTCCATTCAGAATGACATATAAATTAGGTTATGCAAAGCTTTCTAATAATTTTTTGCGGCGCCATTCAAAGAGCGATGTTATCAACTTAAGAACTTTTTTCACGAACCCATTGCTTCAGCAGGTTAATACGTACAAGAAATGAAACTCAACCGGTTTACCGGTTTTGTTAACTCTAAGGCGCATAAACCGGTGAACCGGTTACGGTAATTATGTTTTTCCTTTTCCCACTGATGAATAAGTGGGTTAATGAGAAAGGTTATTTTCTTAATTTAACGGCATTGGTTCAAAAAGAAGGGCGTGATTTTATTCCGAAAATTTTAGTATCTTATTTTCAATTTAAGTTTATTTTCAAATTACTGAATTTAATAATTTTTCCGGCGTCTCCGGTTTAGGGATTTTGTAAAATGAAATATTCTATCCATAATATTTTTGAAGAGTTCGATTCAATTCGGGAAACATCGCTTCCTTCTCCGATTGTTAAATACAAGGATATTCTTCCCCTTCTTTCAAAGCACAAAAAGAATAAAAACATCAAAATAAAAGCCGCCGGGAAATCGGTAAACGGAAAAGTAATTTATTCCGTTACGGTAGGCAAAGGCGCGCTCCAAGTTTTGGGCTGGTCGCAGATGCACGGAGACGAATCAACCGCGACGCGGGCTTTTTTCGATTTCCTAAACTTTATTGAAAAGAAAGAGACAAACAATCTTGCGGCGGAACTTTTGGATAAAATCACCCTTACGTTTATTCCGATACTGAATCCCGATGGAGCGGATAAGCAAACCCGCTACAACGCTCTCGGCATTGATATTAACCGCGACGCCGTTGATCCGGTTTCGCCCGAGTCCGAAATCCTTGACAGAATTTTCCGTGAAATTCAGCCCGATTTTTCTCTTAATCTGCATGACCAGGACGGCTGGTACTCGGTGGAAGATTCGGGAAAACCGACTTCCGTTTCGTTCCTCGCCACAACGCCCGATTGTTATCAAACAAAAACCGCCGCGCGAAAAAAGGCGATGAGCGTAATCGGAAAAACTTTTTCGGCAATGAGCGAAATTATTCCCGGGCATATCGCAAGATACTCCGACGCGTTCGAGCCGCGGGCTTTCGGCGATAACTTCGCAGCGAAGGATTCGGCTGTAATATTAATTGAAGCGGGCAGATGGAAGGATGACGAAAATAAAGAATTCATCCGTAAAATTTATTTTACGACTTTTACCGCCGCGCTTCTTGCGATTGCATCGGAGAAATATCCTTTGAGTTTGGTTAAAATTTACAATCAAATTCCGAAGAACAGCGAGATGATGCTCGATTTAATTTTACGAAATGTTCTCCTTAGGGATAAATATAAAGTCGATATCGGCATTAAGCGTTTTCCGGTTTACGACGAGCGACGAAACAAAACCGTTTACGAAGGGAAAATTGAAACGCTCGGCGACCTTTCGGTTTATTCCGCATTCGAGGAATACGACATGAACGGCTATTCGTTGTATCCCGGAGAAAAAGAAAAACATAACCGTGAAATTGAGTTTACCGAAGAATATTATTTTAACCTTGTAAAAAAGGGAATTACAACATTGGAGCATGCCGATTTGAGTTTTGAAAAAAATGATTTTAATGAAATTCCCCTTAATCTTATAAGAGCCGGATGCGATTTCAGTCAGGACGTTTATCCCGGCAACTTTGCCAATTTTTATCTCAAAAACCGTAACGGCGAAACCGACTATATTGTCGTTAACGGTTTTCTCGTGAATATTATTTCCAATGATATTTCCGTGATAAACGCAATCAGGATTTAGAAATGGGAGAGATAATTTACTGGGGAATAATCCGGACGGCGCTGCTGATTTTGGCGCTTTGGTTTTCCTTCGATTATATCGATTATAAATTTTGGTGGTCGGCTGCCATTATTTCAATTTACGTGATAATTATTCATCCCGCGATTATTCAGTTTCAGTTGTTTAAAGAAAGAAACAAGCGCGTCCTTACCGACACTCTCTGTTCCCGTTGCAAACATTTTGACGCATCAGCCGTATTGTGTTTAAAATACGACGAGCATCCGACAGCGCATTACGTACCTTGTGACGGGATTGACTGGGAACCTAAAAACTAATCGTTAATTTTACCCGCGCTTAAAAAGAGCTTGTTCCTCGCCATATCCATAATTAGACAGGAACTAAGCCGCAGTTTGTAGTTCTCTTTTAAGAAAACAAACAACTTTTTACCGGCAAACTGTCCGAGAAAAAATGCGGTTACGAAGAAAATATAAGATTCCAGAGAAAAACCTACGTTGGAATAGATCCTGATGAAAATTACAACCGGAATCGGCAGATGAATGGCAAGCGCCCACTGAAGTGAGAATTTACGCACGTTGGCGCGCCAGTAACCGAAAGGAAGATTAAAGAGAAAAATTATTATCGAAAGCAGA
>JALWEC010000438.1 GCA_027036655.1 Melioribacteraceae bacterium | reverse complement strand
TAATATCTTTCGTTTAAGAGCTTTTTAAAAGAAAGGATTGATTGTAATCGGGAAAATCATAAATAAAATATTACTCTTTTGGTTTATATTTTCGGCTCTTATTTTTGCTCAGTTCGGGCAGAATAAGGTGCAGTACAAAAATCACACCTGGTATTATGTTAAAACGAAACATTTTGATGTTTATTTTGATCAAGACGGGTTTACAATTGCGGATTTTGCCGTCAAAGCAGCCGAAGACGCTCTTGCCTCTATTGAGCACGATCTGCAGTATGAAATAAAAAACCGTATTCCGATTATTCTTTATGATTCGCACAACGAGTTTCAGGAAACAAACACCACGATGGGATTTCTCGGGCAGGGCACCGGCGGATTTACCGAGCCGTTTAAGAACCGTGTGGTTTTTCCTTTCGACGGAAATTATAAGCAGTACCGCCACGTTATTCATCATGAATTAGTGCACGCCGTAATGAACGACATGATTTTCGGAGGAAAACTGCAGAATGCGCTTTCCCGAAACATTACTCTTAATCTTCCGATTTGGTACAACGAGGGAATGGCGGAATTTTTATCTTCCACTTGGGAAACCAACAGCGATATGTTTATCAGGGATGCGATAATCAACGAATATCTTCCCGACGTACAAAGATTAAACGGTTACTTTGCATATCGCGGGGGAGAATCTTTCTTTTACTTTATCGACAAAACATACGGACGCGAGAAGGTAGGAGAATTGCTAAGAAACATAAAAGATGTTAGTAATTATAAAAAGGGAATTAAGCAGACGTTCGGGGCGGATCTGAAAGAACTGAACAAAAAGTGGAAGAAATTCCTTAAGAAAATTTACTGGCCGGAAATTGACGAAAGAAAAGATCCTGAAGATTTCGCAAGAAGATTAACCGACAGCAAGAAAGTAGGTGGTTATTACAATACGAGTCCGGCAATTTCACCGCAGGGAGATAAAATTGTGTTTATCTCCGACCGAGATATTTATTTTGACGTTTACATAATGGACGCAATTGACGGAAAGCATGTGAAAAAACTTCTCGAGACCGGGAGCACAATAGATTTTGAGGAACTGAACATACTCTTTCCTTCAATTACTTGGTCGCCCGATAATGTTCACATTGCTCTTTCCGAAAAGAGCGACGGTTACGACAGAATTGTAATTATCAATACGGATACGAAAGAAACCAAATTTCTCCCTGTGAAAATGGAAGGAATCGGTTCGGTAAGTTGGTCGGCGGACGGAAACAAAATTGCTTTCTCCGGGAGCACTTCGTCACAGTCGGATATTTACTGCTACGATTTAAAAGCCGATTCTCTTTTTACGGTTACAAATGATATTTTTTCCGACTTGGAGCCTCGCTGGGCGCCCGATAACAAAACGCTCTATTTTTCGTCCGACAGGAAAAATCATCTTGCTTCGGTTGATAAGAATTTTAGAATTGTTGATTTTAATTATCATCATCTCGATTTATATTCCGTTGATTTGTTCAGTAGAAAAATCACTCGAATTACGAATTCGAAATTCGGCGACGAGATTTCCCCAGTGTGTGCTCCCGACGGAAAAAACATTCTTTTCGTCTCGGATAAAAACGGAATTGACAATATTTACAGAAAGCGAGTTACTCTTGAAAAAAACGACTCGGTTTCTTCGATAGTTGATTTGCCGGAAGAACCTTTGACGAATTCCTTGAATGAAGTTAATCAGCTTACCCTCTCCGCTGATGGGAAAAAGCTGGTTTTTACAACATATTTTAACAGCGGTTACAACCTTTTTATGATATTGAATCCTTTTGAAAAACCTTCTTTGAAGAAAATTCCTTACACTGAATTTATGAAAGAAGTTGTTTCGGGAGAATTTCATTCGCCCGATTATAATCCTCTTCCCGATTCAATTAAGTTTGCTTCCGATTCGGATTCTACCGCCTATGCTTCCGAAGCGGGCCATGCAAAAGTTCATGCTCCCAAAAATTCCACAACGGTTCGTGATTCCGTAAAAAAAGATAAAGGAGAAAAAAAAGCAGGCGTCAGAATTTTTTCCGGCTCAATTAACGAATCGGACGAAAACGGTGATAAAGAAAAGGATTATTCACGCTTCATTTTCGGCAAGGATACGGTTCTCTCTCTCGATTCATCAAAAAATAAATATCTGTTAAAAACTTTTGTGCAAAGTCTTGATTCCAACGGCAATTATGCGGTACATAAATATAAAGTCAATTTTACCACCGATTTGGTAAACGCCAATATGGGTTACAGTACCTTTTACGGTCTGCTCGGATATACATCGCTTATTTTTAGCGATATGCTCGGCGATCACATGATACTCGGGCAGCTTGGAATGCAGATTGATTTAAAAAACAGCGATTACGGTCTGGCGT
>JALWEC010000437.1 GCA_027036655.1 Melioribacteraceae bacterium | reverse complement strand
CCGTAGTAATAAACATCACCTGAGATAAATCATAATCGACTTCGAGGTAGTGGTCCTGAAACGTGTTGTTCTGTTCGGGATCTAAAACTTCAAGCATCGCCGAAGTCGGGTCGCCGCGGAAGTCAGCGCTCATCTTATCTATTTCGTCCAGTAAAATAACGGGATTAATCGTGCCCGCCCTTTTCATTGACTGAATTATCTTTCCGGGCATCGAGCCGATATAAGTTTTTCTGTGCCCCCTGATTTCCGCTTCGTCCTTTACTCCGCCGAGACTGATGCGAACGAACTTTCTGTTTAACGCGCGCGCGATGGATTTACCGAGCGATGTTTTCCCAACGCCGGGAGGTCCTACCAGACAAAGGATTTGTCCGCGCATCGATTTAACGAGATTAAGAACGGCGATATGTTCAACAATTCTTTCTTTCGGCTTTTCCAATCCGAAATGATCTTCGTCCAGCATTTTTTCAACGCTTTCAATTTCCAGATTGTCCTTTGTTTTCTTCTTCCAAGGAATATCAAGAAGCCAATCAAGATAGTTGTGAACAACTGTCGCTTCGGGCGAGCTTGGCGGAATTCGTTTTAATTTGTTAAGTTCTTCAAATGCTTTATCTTCAACTTCTCTCGGCATTTTTGCCTTTTTTATCTTTTCCGTAATCTCTTCAATTTCGCCGGACTCTTCCGATTCATCTCCAAGCTCTTCGCGCAGAAGTCTGATTTGCTCCTGAATTATAAAACGCCGCTGGGATTTCGAAATATTTTCATGAACCTTTTCTTCAATTTCCCTGTCCATTTTTAATATTTCGATTTCCATTTTCAGAATTCGAATTACTTCGTAATATTGATTTTCCAAATCAAACTTTTCCAACACCGCGTGCTTGATATTCACAGGCTGCTGAATATTTGCGGCAACGTAGTAAAGGCGTCTGTCCAACTCCTTTAAATTTTCAAATGCTACAAATATTTCGGGTGGAAGATTTTTGTTGATGTCGGTATATTCCCTGAACAAGTCCGTCATTGCCCTGTCGAGAGTCAGCGCTTTTTTTTCGTCAACTACGATAGGCGGAACAACCTCAATCTTTCCTTCAAAATAATTTTTCTTCCCTGTAAAAGATTTTATCTTTCCATGTATGGCGCCTTCGACAAGAATTTTAAGCAATCCGTTTGGCAATTTTAAGATTTGAACTATTTTCGCGACCGTTCCTTCCCTGTAAAAATCCTCTTTTTTTGGATTTTCGACCGAAGCGTCTTTTTGCGAAGAAACAAAAATAAACTGAGAACGCTCCATTGCCTCGTTTGCGGCTTTAACTGAACTATCCCGCCCCACCAGAATAGGGAAAATCATATAGGGGAAAATTACATTATCCCGCAAAGGAAGTATCGGCATTACTTCCGGAATATCTTTTAAAATTTTATAATCTAAAGCGGAAACTTTAGTTTCTTGCATAGTTTGTCCTTAATAAATTTTTCGTGAGCAACAAATATAAGAAAAGCGAAGGTATTATTGTATCCTTGAATTTTCCGGAAAGAGTTAGTTCTCTTTAGGAAGCCTTTTCCTTTTCTCCCTCGAAACTTTAATGTTGAAGTATGCGCCGGATATAATCAAAATAAATGAAAGCAGCGAAACCGGCAAACCGTAATGGAGATAATTTTCAACAGTAAACCATGACTTTTCTCCAAGCGTAAAAACATGAAGCAACAAAAAGAGGTAGCCCAGCGAAATCAGAAAAGGAACGCTCCTCCTTTTGGAATTGTAGTTTTTGGCTGTTACTCCGATAATGGCAATCGCCATAAAAATCGAAAGAGCCGAGATTCCCCAAAGCAGCGTCATATCGCCTGTTTCGTTCAGATAACCGTTTGTGAAAAATTTGGGAAGGTGAACTTCGTCAAAAACTATTACGGAAAGGAACGCATGAATAAACATTATTGCGGTGGAAGTTGTGCCGTAAAACTTAAAGTAGTATTTTTTTCCCGTTTCGCTCTCCTTTGACTTAATCTGATAAACCTTATCAAAGGCAATCCGGAAAAGAAGAAAAACCGCCGTGAATGCGAGAGCTTTATTCAGAAGAACAACTGTATAGCCCTCTATCGGTATTTGTTTCAGAAGCGCATATCTGAACAACACGTACAAAAGGGAAACGGTAAAATATATTAACGTTATGAAAATCGGTTCTTTATTTTTTGTCATGCTTCGCGTATTGTTCCGAAAATTTTTCTCTTAGCTTTTGTTCGACAACCGGAGGAACAAATTTACTTACATCTCCGCCAAACATAGCTAAATTTCTGATAATTGTTGAGTTTAAGTAAGTGTATTTTTCGTGCGGCATAACAAAAATCGTTTTAATGCCGGAGGAAAGTTTTCTGTTCATCAACGCCATTTGGAACTCATATTCAAAGTC
>JALWEC010000436.1 GCA_027036655.1 Melioribacteraceae bacterium | reverse complement strand
CTTCGTTGCCAAAAGATATATGAAGTCGAAACGCCGGCTCAATTTTATTACCGTTATTTCACGGATTTCGGTTCTCGGAGTAAGTCTCGGAGTCGCCGCGCTGATTGTTGTGTTATCGGTTTTTAACGGTTTCGGCGACCTGGCTAAAAAGATGATGCTTGAAGCAGAGCCGCATCTTACTATTCATTTTGCAAAAACGCCTGATAAAACGGAAATCGGTAGTATCAAAAAATTTTTGCGCAACTATAAAGGCGTTTCGTCATACTATCTTTTCTCGCAGGGTAAAGCTATTATCGGCGTCGGAAAAAGTTTTGATATTCTTACCGTTATCGGCGTTGAGGATAGCTACTACTTTTCGGATAATTTCAGATTAAAAAAATATTCCGAAACGGAATCGTCCGCCGGTAAAAATTCAATTGCAATCTCACTCTATACTGCAATAAAACTGAATGCGCGTCTCGGCGACACGCTTGGAGTTACAAGCTTTCAGAATCTCGAAAAATCGGTTTCAACTTTTCTTACTCCGAGAGTTATTAAGCCCGTAATAACAATGATTTTTAATACGAGAAATAACAGCCTGAATTCAAAATATGTTTATATGCCTCTCAGTAAAACCAAAGCGCTTTTTGTTAGAAAAAACAGGCTTGCGGGAATCAGCGTTTTTATGAAAGACTTTAAGAATGCCGGAAAATTAAAATCGGCATTGTCCGTGAAAAACTTTCCTTTTGCTACAATTACCACTTGGGAAGATACACATAAGCAGCTTTTAACCGTTATGCGGATTGAACGCTGGAGCGCATATCTAATTCTGAGCTTAATCATAGCAATCGCTTCGTTTAATATTTTAAGCTCTCTGACAATGTCCGTAACAGTTAAGCAAAAGGATATCGGGGTGATGCGTTCATTCGGTGTTTCGACGAAAAGCATAAAAAAAATCTTTTTGATTGAAGGAGCGTTAACCGGGTTAAAAGGAGCGTTACTCGGGTTTCTGATAGGATTTTCGATTTACCTCGCGCAGCTTTATTTTCACATCTATTCTCTTGACGCGACCAAATACATTATTGACGCTCTGCCGGTTAAACTTTATTTTTCCGATGTTCTCGCCATTACTTTTATGGCGCTCTTTCTCGCTTTTCTTTCCGCGCTCTATCCTTCAACGATAGCGGCAAAAACAAATGTAATCGAAGCAATAAAATGGGAATAAAATGTCAACAATTTTAAGATGCGAAAATATTTTTAAAACTTATCATACCGAGGAAAAAACAATCGAAGTTCTCCGCGGAGTTACGCTTGAGCTGGAAGAAAGCGAAACAACCGTTGTCGTAGGAGCTTCCGGCGCGGGCAAAAGCACTTTCCTCCATATTTTAAGCGGGCTTGACGAACCGGACAAAGGGAAAGTTTATTATATGAACGAAGACCTGTTTGAAAAATCCGACGAGGAAATCTCAGCGTTCAGAAATCAAAATATAGGTTTTGTTTTTCAGTTCCATTATCTTCTCCCCGAATTTACCGCGGAAGAAAACGTAGCGCTTCCAATGCTCGTTCAAAATATATCATTCTCCAAAGCGATTGAACGCGCTCGTGTTTTATTGAAAGAAGTAAACCTCGAAGAACGAGCGTCTCACAAACCGGCGGAGCTTTCGGGCGGCGAGCAGCAGCGCGTGGCGATAGCGAGAGCTTTGGCTAATAATCCCAAAATACTTTTCGCCGACGAACCGACCGGCAACCTTGATTCCGACACAAGCAAATTAATTGAAAATCTGCTTGTAAACCTTCGCGAAAAATACGGGCTTACTTTGCTGATTGTTACTCACAATAATGAGCTTAAAAAAATTGGCGGAAGAGTGATTACAATGAAAGACGGTAAAATAATCGAGAGCAATTAGAATACTTAACAAATATAAAAAAGCCCTTTTGCACAATGCTCAAAGGGCTTTTATCATTTGAAAAGAGAAAAAGGTTTACGCCTTCGGAGCCGCCTTTAAAATATTTTCAGGCGTTCCTTCTTCAAACGTTTTAAAATTATCGATAAACATTCTCGCTAACTTTTTAGCCGTTTCATCGTAAGCTTCCTTATCCTTCCAAGTGTTTCGGGGATTCAGAATCTCCGTCGGGACGCCGTCAACGGCGACGGGAATATTTAGTCCGAAAATCGGATCTTCAACCGTATCTACATCGTCAAGATTTCCCGCTAAAGCTTCGTTCAGCATTGCGCGCGTATATTTAATTTTCATTCTCTCGCCTACGCCGTAAGGACCGCCGCTCCAGCCGGTATTGATAAGCCAGCATTTGGCGTCGTGCTCTTTTATTTTATCGCCCAATAAATTGGCGTAAACCGAAGGATGCATCGGCATAAAAGGCGCGCCGAAGCAAGCGCTGAATGTTGCGACAGGTTCCGTTATTCCTTTCTCCGTTCCCGCAACCTTAGCTGTGTATCCGGAAATAAAATGATACATCGCCTGTTCGGGAGTAAGTCTGGAAATCGGAGGCAAAACGCCGAAAGCATCTGCCGTAAGCATTACAACATTCTTTGCATGTCCGCCTTTTCCCGAAGGTTCAATATTATCAATAAACTCAAGCGGATAAGCGGCGCGCGTGTTTTCGGTAAGCTCGGAACTGTTTAAATCTGCTTCGCGCGTCCATGGGTCAAGCACAACATTCTCCAATACCGTTCCGAATTTTCTGGTAGTTGCAAAAATCTCAGGTTCCGCTTCAGGCGATAAGCGAATTACTTTTGCGTAACAACCTCCTTCAAAATTGAATACGCCGGAATCGCTCCAGCCGTGTTCGTCGTCTCCGATTAATCTTCTCTTCGGATCTGCCGAAAGAGTAGTCTTCCCTGTTCCTGACAAACCGAACAAAACAGCCACATCCCCTTTTTCTCCAATGTTTGCCGAACAGTGCATCGGCATTACATTCTTTTGAGGAAGGAAAAAGTTCATAACAGTAAAAATTGATTTTTTAATTTCGCCGGCATAGGAAGTGCCCGCAATCAAAACAATCTTTTTCTTAAAGTTTACTACAACCGCCGTCGATGAATTTGTGTTATCTTCATCCGGATCCGCATGGAAAGAAGGAACCGCGATAACCGTAAATTCAGGATGATGCTGCATCCTTTCTTCATCTGTTGGCACAACAAATAAGTTGTGCGCAAACAAACTTTGCCATGCGTATTTCGTAATAATTCTAACGGGGAGTTTATATTTGTCATCCGTTCCCGCAAAAACATCCTGCACGAAAATTTCTTTCCTCTGCAGATATCCTCTTACTTTAGCAAAAAGTTTCTCAAAATTTTCCTCGCTCATATCTCTGTTTACATCGCCCCACCACACCAAATCCTTAGTCGTTTCATCCATAACTATAAATTTGTCATTAGGGCTTCTTCCGGTGTGCTGACCGGTTTCCACTACAAGCGGACCGTCGGCTGAGATAACGCCTTCGTTACGACTGATTGCATTTTCATAAAGAGCAGGTACCTTGTAATTAAGATGAATGTCCTCAATGTTAATTAAACCGATTTCTCTTAATTCATTAATTACTTGTTCTTTTGATTTCATTGATACTCCTTTGATTAATGATTCTTCAATATAAGAATGAGAAATAATCTAACAAAGAGAAAACTTAATTTTGCGCATGTAAAAATTTAATAATAGACGGCTTTGTATAACTTACTTTATATGTCATTCTGAATCATGACAAAGTCAGGGAGAAGAATCTCAAAACCGGTAATTATACCGAATCTATAGATATTTCGGGCGGCTTACACTCCGCCTTGGCGAACTCAATATGACAAATTTAGGTTTTGCAAAGGTTTCTAATATCTTGTTTCCAAGAATTTCTCGTATAACTATTGAGTTTTATTTACGGATTAAAAAATATAATTAGGTTATTCTGATTAATTATAGTAACTTATGTAATCAATTAATGTACATTGTTTTTTTAGCTTTATAAGTTGTTTTGTTTCAATTCTCTGAAATTAACATCCGAATGAATCGCACCAAATATTATTTATTTACCCCGATTTATTTCCAACGAGCAAGAACATCAGTACGTAAGCAAATAATATAACAGAAGGAATACTTCAATGGAAACAGGAACAGTAAAATGGTTCAACGGCACTAAAGGTTACGGATTTATCACAAGAGAAGATGGCGAGGACGTATTTGTCCACTACAAATCAATTCAGAGTGACGGTTACAAATCTTTGGACGAAGGCGACAGAGTTCAGTTCGAAATCGGCAACGGACCGAAAGGACTTCAAGCAACGAACGTATCAAAGATATAATATAAACTTTTGATATTTACCAAGCCCGGCTTTTCAGTCGGGCTTTTTTTATTTTAAATCTTTGAGTTATTATTAGGGAACAAAATTTAAATTTTTAAGTTTATTTAATAGAGTGCTTTGCATAACTTACTTTATATGTCATTCTGAATGGAGCGAATCTTGCCCGGACCGTTTTTGGGTTGGGGGCGGAATGAAGAATCTCAAAACCGGTAATTATACCGAATTTAGAGATATTTCGGACGGCTTACACCTTCGCTGTGGCGAACTCAATATGACAAATTTAGGTTATGCAAAGGTCTCTAATAATATTTAACAAGTCTTTTTCGGAGTTATTATTTTTAGAAAAATTTTAATCCTCATACTTATTGCCGGAAGCATCTCTTTTAGCCAGGATTCCACAAAAAGCCAAGCGTTCAAAAAGAACGTCCCCAATAATTTGTACAAGCTGAACAGACTTCGCTACCCGAGTTATCCTTTAATTTCCAGCTACTTTTTAATGGATGAAGCAAAGAAAGGCAATCCCCTTGCCGAGCATGCTCTGGGACTGGAATATCTTCTCGGACAAGGTTTCCCCGCGGATACCGCTAAAGCCGTTTATTGGATAAACAAAGCCGCTTCGACCAAACTGCCGCCGGCTTGTTTTAATATGGGACTACTTTACAATTACGGAATCGGAGTTGAGTGGAATCCCTTTAACGCATACGATTTTTTCAAATGCGCGGCAAAACTCGGGATGCCGGAAGCCGAATATGTTTTCGGAGTACTCCATTCTTCATCATTGATAGTTAACAGAAATTTAACCGAAACCTACAAATGGGTTAAATTGGCGGCGGAACAAAACTACAAGCCTGCGCTCAAAACTCTGAAAGAACTCCGCAAAATGAATATCGATTTTGATAAAAACGCTTCGGAAGATAAGATTGATACTACCAAAAAATCGAGCAAAAGCGAATACGTCCTTGCCGACGAAAATCTTGTTCAAAGCGAGTATAAGCTGGAAACATTCGATTTCAAAGAAGATTCAACGTTCAAATCAAACAGCGTCGAAAACTTTAAGACATACATTAAGAACGACTCTACAGAATTAAAAGTCAAACTCGGTTTAATATTATCCGACGGCAAAGATAGTCTCAAATCCGAGATTGACACTTTAAGAGGAATTAAGCTGATTAAACAAGCGGCGCATTCCGGAAGCCCCGAAGCGATGATGCTTCTCGGCAAAGCGTATGAATTGGGAGCGTTCTTCCCGAAAGACACGGTAAAGGCGTATTCGGAATATCTGCACGCTTACAAATTAGGCGCTTTGCGGGCGGGAGGGCTTCTTTACTCTAAGGCAAATTCTCAGAAATTTTTTGACAAATTGAAGAATGAGATTGATAAAAAAAAACCGGAAGCCATGTATGTATGGGCGGGAATGGCGGCTCTCGGATTTAACTTTCAAATCACAAAGGAGCAAGCGTTTAAGATTTTGGAAAAGGCGGCAAAACTGAATCATATTCCTTCAATGGTGGAATTAGGAAACGCATATTTTGCCGGTTCGCAAGTATCCAAAGATACGGCAAAAGCGTATCAGTATTGGAGGAAAGCGGCTGAACTCGGAAGCGCGGAAGCCGAGATTAAGATAAATTTCAGCCGGTTGACAAATCCCGCAATTTCTCAAAAGGAAAAACATAAATCGGTAAAACGCTTAAAAACGTTCGCCAACAAAGGCTCGGTTATGGCTCAAGCGTTGCTCGGTCTTTGCTACGAGCAGGGAATCGGAGTTAAAATGGATAAAGCAAAAGCGGCGGAATTCTATCGTATGGCGGCTCAGCGCGGCAGCCAGTCCGCATATTTTTCACTAAAAAGCATGTATGATAAAATTCGTCCGAAAGACAGACCGGAATTTCAAATTTATGAAAGCGAATTGTAGTACATACGCGCTCTCGCTAATCTACATTTCGTAAAAGAGTCGGATTGTAATCTTAAAAATTCGAGTCTAATTTCTCAAATTCCTCTTCGAGTGATTTTTCAATTATACCGGAATATTTGTCTCTCAAGAAATCCGTATATCCATGCGGCTTGTTGATTTTCTCATAAAGATTTTCCCGCAGAGATTTTTCCCTTTCTTCATCGGAAAGCTTGTAGGAAGTGTATTCAAAATAAATCGATTCAACGTCCTCCGGATTTTTATTCGCTTTACGAATCGCCTGCAGCCCCGCCGCATCAATCAGTTTGTTCTTAACCGGGATAGGGAGATTTTTCATCCTTTCGTTACGGTTGATCATCAATAAAATCCGGGTATAAACAAAATTTGCTTCCGAAGTATCCAGAGTATTTCTCTTTCTCATAATCGCCTCAAGTAAGTAATAAAATTCCGCCTATTGCCAATCCCCACGCAAAGTTAATCAACTTGAGAATAAGCCAGCCTTTTCTCGTAACGGCGAGAAGCGGCAATGTCCCGTGTCCGTCCTGAACTATCGAGCTTGTAAGTAAAATGGGAAACGGAACGACTCCCGATGCAAAGAGCGTAACAAACACAAGGTGGGGACCCGATTCGGGAATCAAGCCAATTAGAGCGGCAATAAATAAAACGTAAATCATATTAGATTGCACCCAAGCGTTGACGTCAAAGTAAACATTCAAAAGTCCGACTACAAAAAGCGCTCCGAACGTCCACGCAAAAATTCTGACAAGATGTTTTTTTATAACGTGCTTCCAAAGATGTTCTTCAAGAAAATGATCGCTTACAACGGAAACAATAAGTATTGAGACTGCGGTTCCAGCAATAAAAGTATCTTTAATCCACTCCTTGTCAAAACCGCCGAGAGAGCCGGAAAGAATCAAAAGAAGAAAACCAATCAACAAAAAAAGCAGCAAAGCCCTTTCAAAACTGAGACCGCGCAACTGCGACAAAATCATTTTAATATCAAGGACTTTAGGAGTTTCATGCCCGTGAATTTCAAAATCATGTAAATCTTCGGGGAGCAAACTGCGCTGATTTTTATATAGTTTATCGGTTGTAAAAGCTACGACCAATCCGATAACTATCAAAATTAACGTTAAAATTGTCGCTTTGGCGGGAAACATGGAAAACATTACAAACGCTTCGTCTCCGCTTGTGGCTACCATTGTTCCAGTTAACGCTCCGAAGG
>JALWEC010000435.1 GCA_027036655.1 Melioribacteraceae bacterium | reverse complement strand
ATTATTAGAGACTTTTTGTAATGCATATAGTTGTCGAAACCTTTGCATAACCTAAATTTGTCATATTGAGGAGAGTGTAAGCTGTCCGAAATATCTCTAAATTCGGTATTATTACCGGTTTTGAGATTCTTCGTTTCGTCTAACGACTCAACTCAGAATGACAAATTATATAGTTACGCAAAACCACCTATTATTTCTTTTAACAATTTACTATTTACAGTTCACAATTCACAAACAAAACTTATGAAGCTCAACATATATTTACATTCAATTAATAAAACAAAAACGGGGGCTTCTCCCCAATTATATTAATTTGTCAAACTTCGGGTCGGAGCGGGAATACGCCCGCCGCGGTTTACAAAATTTGCGCTGCTAATTTCCCGCACGCTCATTACCGGCGCCAAACCGAGCAGTCCGCCGTAATCGACAACATCGCCGACCTTCTTTCCGTATGCAGGAATAACCCGAACGGCGGTAGTTTTATCGTTAATCAGACCGATTGCGGATTCGTCGGCGATAATTCCCGCAAGCGTGGAAGCGGGCGTATCGCCGGGAACGGCAATCATATCAAGCCCCACCGAACATACGGCGGTCATCGCTTCCAATTTTTCAATGCTTAAGTTGCCGCGTCTTACTGCGTCTATCATTCCCTGATCTTCGCTGACGGGAATAAATGCTCCGCTCAATCCTCCCACGGAGGAGCTTGCCATAAGTCCCGCTTTTTTTACCGCATCGTTCAACATTGCCAGCGCCGCTGTTGTTCCGTGCGCGCCTACATCCTCGACTCCCATCGCTTTAAGAATATCCCCGATGCTGTCTCCTTCGGCGGGAGTCGGCGCCAATGAAACATCGACTATCCCGAACGGAACTCCGTGCTTTTGCGCAACTTCGCGCCCGATTAGCTCGCCGGCGCGCGTAATCTTAAATATTGTTTTTTTAATCACTTCGGAAATAGTCTGCAAATCGACTTTCCCCGCGGATTTAATAGCGTCGAGCACAACGCCGGGGCCGCTGATGCCGACATTCAGAACAACTTCCGGTTCGGTTACTCCGTGAAACGCTCCCGCCACAAAAGGATTATCTTCAGGCACGTTCGTAAAAACAACAAACTTCGCGCAGCCGATCGAATCCTGATCTTTCGTAAGCTCGGCGGTTTTTTTAATCAAATCGGCGACCTTTAAAATCGCGTCCATATTAATTCCCGCTTTCGTCGAGCCGACATTCACGCTGGAACAGATTCTTTTTGTTTCCGCAAGGGCAAAAGGAATCGCTTCGAGCAACTCGCGTTCCCCTTTTGTAAATCCTTTCTGAACGAGCGCGGAAAATCCCGCGAGGTAATCGACGCCGACATCTTCGGCGGCTTTATCAAGCGTTTTTGCCATCTCGATAAATTCGTACCGGTTTAATCCGTCAAAGGGAATTGAAATCGGGGTAATCGAGATTCTTTTATTCGCGATTGAAATTCCGTATCGCGCCTCAACTTCTTCGGCAAACTTAACGTGATTTTTTCCGTATTTAATAATTTTATCGTAAACCTTCTGTTTGCTCACTTCCAGATTTCTGTCCGCGCAATCCCGCAGACTGATTCCCAGCGTTACGGTACGGATATCGAAATGCTCGATTTCCGTCATTTTTATGGTATCTAAAATTTCATCGAATTCGTAATTCATTTATCTTCTTATCCTTTTAAAATTAAATTCTGTGCATTTGTCTGAAAAGATTTTCGTGCTGTAAAAATATCTTTACGTTCAATTCCGCTTCAACCTTCGATAACTTTTCGATAAGTTCTTTCATCTGATATTTTGAGGAAGAAAGATCGACAATCATAATGAGCGTATAAAAATCGTCCATTATCTTCTGTGAAACGTCGCGCAAATCGCATCCCGATTCGGCAAGGAGCGCGGTGATTTTTGCAATTACTCCGGGGCGGTTCAACCCGAACGAAGTAAGAATTGCTCTGTCCAAAACCGGCGCCGCCGAAGTTTCGGCTTGCGGTAATTCCGCTTCGGCTCCGAGCTTATCAACGGCGGAAGAGACAATATTGCGCACTAATTCAGGGGAAGCTTTATCCCCGAGTTCGTTAATCGCGGTCAATGTAATTTTTCGTAATTCTTCTTCTGAAATTTTCACGGTTTTTTACCTTTATAATTGTTTTGCAAATTTTCGATTAATTGATTAACTAATTTAATATTTTTTTCTTTAGCAAACCTTTCCGCATTTTGAATATTCCCCTTATAAAATCTCAGCCACAGCAAATCGCCGATTAGCAGACCTTCCACGATTCGCCTATCCTTAAACGCTTTAACGGTCATATATCCGAAAAGGGCGTTCCACGCAAAAGAAACCGCTCCCGAAAAATAATGCCCGGTGTAAATTTGTCCGCTTCCCGGCAAAATGTACGACATC
>JALWEC010000434.1 GCA_027036655.1 Melioribacteraceae bacterium | reverse complement strand
AGGAACCCGAAGGAGCTTTGCCTTCCGGTTATATGGTTCTTCCTTTCGTGATTTTGTTAGGAATGATCGCAACCGGGCCTCTTTTTTATGAGCATTTTTGGGAAAAATATTATCCTTTAATTGCCGTTTCTCTCGGAATTATAGTTGTCCTTTACTATGTGATTGTTCTTCAGAACTTTCATAGCTTGCTTCATACAACTGCCGAGTACTTTTCTTTTATAGCGTTACTCTCGTCACTTTTTGTAGCTTCAGGAGGTATTTATATTAAGATTGATAAAAAATCCACTCCGTTGCTTAACGTTGTTATTTTATTTATCGGAGCAATTTTAGCTAATATTATCGGAACAACAGGCGCTTCGATGGTTTTGATTCGACCTTTCTTGAGAGTAAACAAAGGAAGAGTAAAACCTTACCAGATTATTTTCTTCATCTTTCTGATAAGTAATATCGGAGGCGCACTAACGCCAATCGGCGATCCTCCTCTATTTATGGGATTCTTAAAAGGCGTTGATTTCTTCTGGGTAATTGATCACGTCTGGATTATTTGGCTGCCGACCGTATTGCTTCTTTTGGCAATCTTTTATCTTTTTGATATTAGGAACAAGGATGTCAGCGAAGCTTCTCAGGAATATACCGGAAAAGTTGAGATCGTAGGATTAAAAAATATCTGGTTTTTAATCATAATCTTAATTTCCGTTTTCCTTGATCCTAATGTGCTTCCTTGGGTACCCGACTTGATGCCGTTCCCGATTGGAATTCGTGAAATAATTATGTTCGCAGTAGTTTACTTATCATTCAGATATGCAGATAAGGAAGCTCTGAAAGGGAACGAATTTGAATGGGCTCCGATTCTCGAAGTAGCATATCTATTTATCGGAATATTCTGGACAATGATTCCGGCGCTACAATTAATTGCTCACGAAGCTCACGCATACGGAAGTCAGCTTAACGCCGGAATTTTCTATTGGTCAACGGGAGCACTTTCGGGCGTTTTGGATAATACTCCTACTTATGTTAACTTCTTCAGCGCGGCATTCGGTAAGTTCGGGCTTAATCCCGACTTAATTAAGGATGTTAAGTTCTTCCAGGAAAATCATGCGCTTTACCTTGAAGCGATATCTGTCGGCGCGGTTTTCTTCGGTTCTTTAACATATATCGGTAACGGTCCTAACTTTATGGTTAAGTCGATTACCGAAAGCTCCGGTGTAAAAATGCCGAGTTTCTTTGCTTACATAGTTAAATATTCGCTGATTATTTTAGTGCCGGTATTTACATTAGTCTGGTTCGTATTTTTCTACGGGAGAGGATAAATGAAAACATTAGAAGAAACATTAAAGAACGAATCGCACGGATTGTGCTACGGAAACAGAATCATACTTCCGTTTAAAGCCGTCGTGCTGAAAATCGCTGTAGCCGGAAAATTATATACCGAATTTCTTCCAAAGATTAAAAACGGCGCGGTAGTAAATCATAAAGATTGCATGACTGAAATTTATCTTTTGGATTTTGATGATTTGTATTCCGAACTTTCAAAATATGATTTAATAAAAATCGTATTGGTTGAAGACGGAAAAGATGTTTTTGATACAAATAATCACAAGAGATTAGATCTCAGAGTAGGCGATAAACATAAAGTTATAATTGAACAAATGAGCGACGACGTTTTATTCCAAGAATAAATCATTTCGCCTCCATTTTATTGAGCCGTAAAGTCTGATTGGATTTTACGGCTTTTTATTTTTAAGAAACCTTGGCGAAACCTAAACTTGTCATATTGAGTCCGCCAAGGCGGAGTGAAAGTTGCCCGAAAAATCAATTTTTGTCATTGCGAGGAGTCCCGATATGTCGGGAACATGGCAATCTCTAATTCCATATTGTTATAAAAATAAATTTTGAGATTCTCACTCCCTCAAAAAGTAGTTGGGGTAAGCTTGGCGAACACAAAATGCAAATTTTAAGTTTTTAAAAGACTTCTTTTAATTAGTAAAAATTCCCGTAATTAATTCCGCATCTATTGTTTCGAAATAAAAATTTTCAGCAACCTTAATTTGGGAACTCTCAGAAGAATAAATTTCGTCGCTCGGATGAGGTTTTTGAATGAACAACTTCTCATCCGTGAACTTCCTTTTATCGGCGGCAACGTAAAACGGTTTGCCGTAGAATCCGCATAAAATGGCAAGCAAGCGCGAACCGACTTTGTTAATTACTTTTCCGTTTGATAATATTTTGTCTGCTCCGACAAGGGCAAAATCACTTCTGCTTACAAACTCGGGAAGCATAGCTTCGGTTACTATCGTTACATCCAAGCCGATGTCGGCAAGCGTTTCGCCCATTATAACTCCTTCGTTTACCGGACGGCTTTCGGAAACGTAAACCGAAACGGACGGGAAATCAAGAAAAATTAATTTCATTATTTCCACAATCGTCCTACTGTTTGAAAGCGTGGTAATTACCGGAGCGTTTTCCAAGCGGGGCTTTAGTTTTTCATAAATAATTTTGTAAACGGATGATTGTTCTTTCTCGAATTTATTTAATAAAACAAGTCGTTCTGAAACCGGTGTGTTTTTGAGGTTCTTTATTAACGAATCAATTATCGCAAATTCATGCAGTCGTTCCGATATGATTTTGATTTCCTCTTCAACGCTTTCTCCGGCGATAAGTTTTTCCTTAAGCAAAAGAATTATTGCGGAAACCAAATCGCTGCTGCCGGACTTATTGTCAGCAAGGATTTCATTCATCCTGTTTTGAAAATTATTTCTCATTATTTCCGTAGGTAAAACCTTTAACCGGATCTCTTAACGAAAGGACGGGGCAGGGGGCTTTTCTGACAACTTTCTCAGCCGTGCTGCCGAAAAGAATATGCTCCATTCCAGTGTGTCCGTGGGTCGCGATAATTATTAAGTCGGCGTCCGTTTCCTTTGCCGCGCCGATTATTTCGAGGAAAGGTCGTCCTTCTTTAGTAAGCAGATGATAGTTGAGTTTGTCGCCGATTTTTTCTTCCGCGATTTTCTTAAGTTGTTCGGAAAAATTTACTTCAATTGTCGATTCAAAAGTCGGGACAACTTCTCCCATTGTAAAATCGGTAGGATAAACAATCGGCTCTATTACGTTAACGATAAAGAGTTCGGCTTTTGCTAACGCCGCAAAATCAATTGCATAATCGAGAGCTTTTAAGGAATAATCGGAAAAATCAATCGGGACTAAAATCTTTTTTATTTCAAGCATGCAATCTCCTTATTATATTATGAAAAAATATCTGTCTCGGCAATTCGCCAAATTTTTTGACATGAGAATTTGTTTTCGTAAAGCGCTCTTCCCACAATAACCGAATCTACTCCGGAATCGATAATTTTTTGCAGTTCAAGCAAATGCTCGTAAGATGAGATTCCGCCGCTGTGCGTAACTTTAACTCCGGTTTCCAAAGCTATCTTTCTCGAAAGTTCAATACTGGGATCACCCAACATTCCGTTGCGTAAAATATCGGTTACGATAAAGCGTTCGACTCCGATTTTCAAAAGGTTCTTGGCATGTTCAACGGGAGCAATGCCTGTTCTGTCTCGTCTGGCGTGAGTTACAACTTCGTCGTCAATAACGTCAATTGCGGCGGAAATTCTAGCTGCACCGAAAGTATCGATGATTTTAGCAAAATCCGTCGGATTATCGAAATAAAGCGAGCCGATTACCACCCTGTAAACTCCGAGTGAAAATATCTCCTTGGCATCGTCAAAAGAACGAATTCCGCCGCCGTATTCGACGGGAATTATTACGCTGTCGCAAACTTCCTCAACCAGTTCAAAATTTTCTTTGGATTGTCTTTGAGACGCGTCAAAGTCAACAATGTGAAGCATTTTGGCGTTTTCGGTTCTCCAAAGCATCGCCATCTCAATCGGGTCGTCTCCGTAATCGGATGTGTGCATCTCGGGAATTCCCTGTACAACTCGAACTGTTTTACCGTGCAAAATATCAATCGAAGGGATAACCAAAGTTCTGTTCATAGCTCTTTTTTTTATCTGCAAATTATTGAAAAAAATTGTCGGATGAAAATTAAAAAAATCAAATCTTATTTTATTTATTCCGTCGAAGTTATTATTCTTACTCTTTCGATTTTTGAAAATTAACGCTACGGAAAAATGAACATTCTACAGAAAGTATTATTGGCTCTATTGATTTTTGTCGGCGCAAATTATGCGCAGAAAACGAAAACCGTAAATAACAGTAACTTCCAATTCATAATGTTCCCTTCGGGAATAAATTTTATGCCGATTAAAGCCGATTACGAAGAACCGCGCGTCGGCGTACAGTACCTGATTAAAACGAATAATCTGAAAGTTGACATCGGGACAAGCGTTGACCTTTTCGGATTTAAGCTCAATCGGGAAAAAATCTACGCGACTTTGAGCATTGATTTCTTTGCATACGCGCTTGCTACGAGCTTTCAAGGGCACAGACTACAGATTGACGCCCTAGATGGGTTTTTCGGCGGCAACGGCGCGATTACGAAAGAACTCGGCAAAGATAAACTGCAAGTTCGTTTAAGAATTGTTCACAACAGCGCGCATTTTGTTGACGGGCATTTTAACAGATTAATTCACGATTGGATCGACGGCATACAGCCGATTCCGTACACCAGGGACTCGGGAATTTTAACAGCCGCTTACATATTTAATAAAAATAGATACGGTCTTAAACTCTATTCGGCGATTTCTTATGCTACGCTTGTTCGACCTTCCGCGATGAAAAAATGGCTCGGCTACTCCGGATTTGAAATTAACTTCCCTAAAGTACTTGGGAAAATTCAAGATTCGCCCGTTAATCTTTTTGTCGCTTCTCATCTGTTTCTTGATGCAAACCCGGATTACACATTAAATTCAAATTCGATGGCAGGAGTTAAGATAGGGAAGTGGCACGGAAAAGGAATTGTTTTTTATTTGGATTATTTCCACGGACATTATTATCTTAGTCAATATTTTCTGCAAAAAACGGAGCAAATCGGAGCGGGATTTTTCGTAGATTTCTTTTAAGATGATTTTCGAGCAAATTAAAATACCGGCAAATGTTAAAACGAAAGTTTTCGGAGTCACCAAGCTGTTGATTTCATTGGGGATAATTGCTTTCCTCCTTTTTGAGTTTAATGCCGGAGAGATTCTTGCGCGTTTGGAAAATGTCAACTACATCTACTTATCTTTTGCTGTTATTCTTCTAATTCCTAATATTTTATTTCAATTCTTAAAATGGAAATTAATTTTGTCCGATGTAATCGGCGAAAAAGATTCACGAAAAATTTGGCGTTCTTTAATGCTGGGGTTGGGCGCAGGTATGATTACTCCTTGGCGAAGCGGCGAGTATATCGGCAGGGCGCTTCCGTTTGAAAACCGTAACACGGCTCATATTGTATTCTCTACTTTTCTCGATAAAGGAACGACGCTTTTTCTCGTTTCTTTTTTCGGGGGAATTTTCTCCCTTTATTTTGTTCACACCGTTTATAATGTAAATAGCGCAATTACAATTCCGCTATTGATTTTATTGGTGCTTCTGAGTTTTACAATTTATTTCATCGTAACTTCTCCGAATATCGAAAAGAAAAAAATTATTCTTACATTTATTCCCTTGCGATACAAATCTAAGATTGAAAATAAACTTAATTTTCTTGATACTGTTTCACATTCTACTTCAGGGCTGCTTATCCTTTTTTCGGCGGCGCAACTGTTCATTGTATTTACTCAGTTCGCTCTTCTGGTTTTTGCTTTCGGCGGCTCGGGATATTTACCTGAAATTTACCTTGCTTCGCTTCTCGTGTTTTTTTCAAAATCCTTTTTCCCTCCGGTTACTGTTGCTGATATTGGCATAAGAGAAGCGGCGGCAGTCTTTTTCTTCGGTCAATTCGGCGTTGCCGAGTCTGCCGCATTCAGCGCCGCAATATTTCTTTTTCTGATTAATTTATTGATTCCGTCTCTCTATTCACTTTTAATTCCATTGAAAAAGAAATAATGAACTCAATCCTTCTCCTTTTTATTATAGTCGTTTCGGTAACATATTTCTTGTTTTTGATTCTTGTTTACGCCGGAATTATTAATCTGCGAAGCGTAAAAAAAGTTACGAAGACCTCTCCAAAGTTGAAACTTAGCGTTATTATTCCTTTCCGCGACGAAGCCGAAAATCTTCCCGCGTTGCTTGATGATTTGTCCAAGCAAACATATCCTAAGGAGTTGTTTGAAATCATTTTTGTTAATGATAATTCCGCCGATAACTCGGCTGAAATAATCAACGATTACGCGTCTCTTAATAATATCCGTTTATTGAATAACGATTCAAATTTAAAACGAGCTTTTAAAAAAAACGCAATGTTGAAAGGGATTAAGAAATCAAGCGGAGAGATTATTGTTTCAACCGACGCCGATTGCAGAGTTTCTCCGAGATGGCTTGAATCTTTAACTTCATTTTTTGACGATAACACGGCTCTTGTTTCGGGACCTGTAAAGTTTAATCCCGGGAATTCTCTTTTCGAGAAAATGCAAAGTCTCGAATTTGCCGGACTTGTAATTACCGGCGCTGGACTAATCGGAATTAAGAAACCCATAATTGCAAACGCAGCTAATCTCGCCTTCCGAAAATCTGTTTTCTTTGAGGTTGGGGGATACGAGGATAATATGCACCTGAGTTCGGGAGACGATGAAATCTTAATGCAGAAGATTGCCGCGAGGACAAGTTACAGCATTAAGTATGCTTGGGATAAGAACGCGCTCGTCTGTTCAAAAGGAAATTCCGACTTAAACGGATTTTTGCAACAGAGAAGAAGATGGGCAAGTAAAAGTTTGTTTTATTTTAATAAAGGAATTACAATTTTTCTGAGCGGAGTATTTCTTTTCTATCTTCTACTTTTGATTCTTCCGGTTTTGGCTATTGCGGGAGTGGGGAAGTCCGGCGAAATATTTCTCTTTTTATTTACCACTAAGATTTTGCTTGAATATTTTCTGGTAATGCAGGGGGAAGGATTTTTGTTTGAAAAAGGATTAAGGAAATATTTTTTCCTTACGGAGATTTTTCAGATTCCATATATTGTTACAGCTGCGGTTTTAGGGGTTTTCGGGAATTACGAATGGAAAAAGAGAAAAGTCGAGAGATAAAAAACACACAGTCAGCCCCGGAGCGTATCGCGAGCGAAAAAACAAGCGTCCGCCGTGAGCGCTGCAATCTGTCGGGATGTAAAGCAAAATTTCCTTAGAGGTACTTGTTTCCACGAAGGTAGGGAAAGCAATAAGCACGTTCCGCTCATCGCAATGACGTTTAAATTAAAAAAAAGAATTGTCATTGCGAGACAATCCGCGATAGTGGATTGGCGTGGCAATCTCCTAAGTATTCAGCTTTACCCGTTAAACCGCTGTTGAACGTTCGGCAACAGCGTGTTTACCGGTGAGTTCTCCAAGGCGGAGCCGCAGTCGTCGCAAGCTCCTCCTTTGCAATGCCAAAAAGAAATTAGGCTAAACTTCTTAC
>JALWEC010000433.1 GCA_027036655.1 Melioribacteraceae bacterium | reverse complement strand
ACCTCCGAAAGAAGTGAAAAAATAAGCGTTTGCGAGTTGATTTCTTAAACGCTCGATAAGGGAAAATCTTTACGGATTTTCCCTTTTTTAATTTTGTATGAATGAGCTTACTTAAAAAACTAATATAAACCGTTAAAACGGTTTAAGCCTTTACAATAGTTTCATTAACCCACGACTTAAGTCGTGGGTTAATAATAACTTAATAATTCGTAAAACCGTTTTAACGGTTTATAATGTTGGTATTTATTCAATAATTTACCTTTTTTAAGTGGACTCATGAATTTTATTGGGATGATAGAATGGGCAGCGGATAAATATTTTACTTTATCATTAAATTTAACTATCATTCTTTTTAAGTGAACAAGGATTTTCTTAACGGATTCTAGATTGGGATTAATCAAAAAAAACAGCATTGTTTTAGCGCCGATGGCGGAAATTTCGGATAAACCTTTTCGCACGATGTGCCGAAAGTACGGAGCCGATTTTACATTTACGGAGATGGTAAGCGCGCGTGGAATTGTAAACAACAGTTTTAATACGACGCGTAAAGTGGTTTTTGCCAAAAGCGAGCAGCCGATTGGAATTCAGCTCCTCGGGAGCAGTCCTTTTTATATCGGCGAAGCCGTTAAACGTCTTGTGAAATTTTCGCCTGTTGATTTTGACCTGAACGCCGGATGTCCCGTTAAAAAGGTAACAAAAAACGGCTTCGGAGCGGCTATTTTGGATAATCCCGCTCAGCTTAAGGAAATTGTATTGGCAATGAAAAAATCCGCCGGAGATATTCCCGTTTCAGTGAAAATGCGGCTCGGCTTCAGAAAAGTAACAATTTTGGAAAACGCAAAAATCTGCGAAGGAGAAGGGGCGGATTTTATTACTCTTCATCCTAAAATGGGAAACGACGGCAGCGAACTTTTGCCCGACAGAGAATGGATTGGAAAGGTGAAATCGGTTGTAAATATTCCGGTTTTGGCGAACGGTTTTGTCTTTTCGGCTGAGGACGCCGTAGCGCTTCTTAACGAGACTAACGCCGATGGCGTTATGGTGGCGCGGGGAGCGTTGGGAAATCCTTATCTCTTTTCGAGATATAATCATTATCTCCGGACAAAAACATTTCCGGAAAAACCGGAAATAGACCAAGTTTTTACCGACGCTTTGGAACATCTCGAGCTTATTAAAATTGAGTATGGCGAAAATTTAGTGGGACTTAACTCAGCAAAAAAGAATATATTTTGGTATTTTAAAAGGTTTAATGGAATTTTTTCCTTAATTGAAAATATTATGGAGTTACAAAAGTTTAACCGGATTAAAATTGAGTTGGAAAAACATGTTGAAAATTTGAAAGCGGGGAAATTTTCGACCGAGAGCAACGAAGAAGTCTTTGAAAAATTTAAACAACGAATTTTATTCTGGAATTTGAAATAAAAATTTTAGGACATTATGGCGAAAGAAATAATAATCAACAGTTCTGCTTTTCAAAATCGTGTCGCAATTACTGAAAATGGTAATTTACTTGATTATTTTATTGATCATGTAGAAAAACGCCGGATGGTGGGCAATGTTTATCTCGGACGCGTTGCGCGCGTTTTGCCGGGAATCCGAGCTGTTTTTATCGACATCGGTATGAAGCATGATGCTTTTCTGCATTTTGCCGATATTGAACGAAGCGACGACAATGACAGTTTTCACGACGACCACGATGAGGAAGCGACAATCGACGAAGAAGTAAACGCGGAAAGAGCTAAGTTTAATTCAATTTATCAGCCGCCGAGGCTCGAAAGAAAAAACGGAATGGAAAGTCCCACTTTGAAGAAGGGACAAAAAGTGATTCTTCAGATAATTAAAGAACCTGTAAAAGGAAAAGGCGTAAGAGTAACTTCTTCTCCTTCGATTCCGGGACGGTTCTGCGTGCTGATTCCTTTTGAGCACAGAGTAGGGATATCAAAAAAAATTAATGATTACAAAGAGCGGAAAAGATTAAGAAGAATTGCAAAACAGCTTCTTCCGGAAAATTTCGGGTTAATAATCAGAACCGCGGCAAAAGGGCAGAGCGAAGAGGCAATTAAAGCGGATATCCGTTATTTGATGAAAGCGTGGGAATCGATTGAAAAAGGCGCGATGTCCAAAACTCCTCCCGCGCTTCTTTATCATGATTTATCAACTACAACAAGCATTATCCGCGACCTGTTTACTCCCGATGTTACCAAGGTTTACATTGATTCGCGGAAACTTTACCGCGAAATTAAAGAGTATGTAAAATCCGTACAGCCGGAACTTGCAGAGAAAATTGTTTACCATAAAAGCAGCACAACAATATTTGAAGATTTTCAGATTGAAGATCAGGTACAGTCCCTTTTCAGCAGGAATGTTTATCTTCCGAGCGGCGGCTACATAATTATCGAACATACCGAAGCGATGACCGTAATAG
>JALWEC010000432.1 GCA_027036655.1 Melioribacteraceae bacterium | reverse complement strand
TTATTGTCAGCCACATTTCCCTTTTCAAAATGGAACTCGGGGACGAAGTTCCTGAAGACTTGGAATACTCCATCCAAGCTATTTCAAAAGCAAGCAATCGATTAATCCGAACGATAGAACTGATTGTCAACGCCGCCGATATTCATACCGGAAGCTATGAGCCCCATTTTAACACTTGGGATATTTACGACCAAATATTGATTAAACTATTGTATGATTTTATTCCCCAAGCCGAAGCTAAAAACTTATTGATAACAATAGATGAACCGGAATGCAACACTAAAGTTTATGTTGACGAATATTCCGTGAGACATATATTTATTAACTTGCTTGATAATGCGATAAAATATACGAACGAAGGGAAAATCCGAGTTAATATTTTCAGAAACAAAGAAGATAAACTGACCGTTCAAATCAGCGATACCGGCATAGGGATAGATGAAAAATACATCCCTAAACTATTCGAGATTTTCTCTCAGGAACACAGCGGCTACACAAGAAAATATGACGGAAACGGATTGGGATTAACTTTGGTTAAAGCATATTGCGACATTAACAATATCGAAATAAATTTAGACACCAAGAAAAACGAAGGAACTACTTTTACCTTAATTTTTAATGGGGTAGAAAGCCCGAAATCGTAGGGGAAACATATCTGTGATAAATGGCGTCTTACTATTTTTTAATAAAAAAATTTATTCTTAATATCTTTCTCGGACTTGACAACTACTTTAAATATTCATTATGTTTGGTGCGGAAAATAAAAGGAGTTGAGAAAAAATGAAACCGATAAAGTGGAACGAGAAATTTGAGCTTGGATTTAAAAAAATTGACGACCAACACAAAAATCTTGTAGGAATTTTAAACGAAGTTATCGAAGCGCGAAATGAGAATAAACAAGCCGAAATAATTAGTGGGACTCTCGATAAATTAGTCAAATATACGCAATATCATTTTAGCGCTGAAGAAAAATTTATGGAAGAACACAATTATCCCAGAATAGCCGAGCACAAATTATTACATAAAGAACTTGTACAAGAAGTGGAAAAAATTAATCGGGATTTTGATGCCGACAATGTTGAAAAAGTTGACGAAGTTTTTGATCTCCTGATTCACTGGGTGCTGAATCATATTTTGGAAAAAGATATGGACTATAAAAAATTTATAAATAATAATTGACGCATGTTTAATGTGAGAGCGAATAAACATCCGGATACTTTCTCCGACCGGTTTTTGTTAGAAACATTAAGGGCTGTCTCGTCATAGTTACCGTCCACCTTGGCGGATTACCGAATATTTAGAAACGGTTTAAGGGTTAAGGAGTTGTGCAAAGCCCCCTTTTAATTCTATTCTCTTTCAAATCAATCCGTAATATTTCAAGGAAATAATTTAGGCGCTTAAAGTTACAAAAAATAATTTGTAAGATATTTATTCCTGAATCCAAACAATTGAAATATAAACCTCGCGATTTTATTTAATCCTTTATCAATTAAGCGTAATTTAAGAAGCGCCGAACTAATTTCATAATTTCTTCATTTTTCTGATAAAGTTCCTCGCTCAAATTTCTGTCGTTGTATGAACGGAGTATAGCAATAAATCTCTCCAAAGTCCCGAGCGGAAAAACATTATCCGAGTTAAAAAATTCCTTCTCCTTTTCCAATTCGTCGGCGGATTCCGAACAGGAGGCTGGAAGCTGCTCCAGTTTATTCGCCAGTTCCCGGTTATTAAATAAGTTCTCCTCAATGCGAAGTTCCTCCGCAAGTTCCAAACCGTTCTCCATTTCAATTCCATGCTGCATAGCCATTACCATTCCCGCAAGTAAATGGTAAATATCCGCCGAACCGTCCGGGACGCGAAACTCAGCGGTCTGTTTCCCCGGAATATAAGGGACTTCCGCAATCTCAAAAGGATTTGCGTCTTTAATCATCTCGGTTTTAAGCGTCCATCCAAGCGGAATTCTGACCAGCGCGGAACGGTTGGTTTCGCCCCAGCAGACGTTAGTCGGCGCTTCCTGATGCGGCACTAATCTTAAGTATGAAGTCGGGATTGTATTGCCGAACGCGGTCAGAGCTTTTGCTTTATCTAAGATTCCGGCAATTGATTTGAGCGCCACGGGACTGAGTTCGTCATTCTCAATCATGATGTTATTATCGTTTTCGTCGGTAATCATGTAATGAATATGCAAACCGCTTCCAGCTTTCCCGACCGTAATTTTCGGAGCAAAACTTATTTCCACTCCATACTTGTAAGCAAGATTTCTTAAAATCCATTTTCCCAAAATAAGCTGGTCGGCAGTTTCATCAACGTCAACGGGATTAAACTCAATTTCATGCTGTTCAAAATAATGTTCGTCGGTTGTAAAATTGCCGACTTCGGAATGAGAATATTTTATTTTACCGCCGCACTTGGCGATTAATCTCATAGCT
>JALWEC010000431.1 GCA_027036655.1 Melioribacteraceae bacterium | reverse complement strand
CCCCGACTGAAAACTTTGTTCCGAACGACTGCCGGCTCAACAATTCCGAAGAGCAGATAATTATTCTTACCGGTCCTAACATGGCGGGGAAATCGGTTTATCTCCGGCAAATCGGACTACTGGTTTTACTGGCTCAGATCGGTTCGTTTGTTCCCGCCGAAAAAGCCGAGATTGGAATTGTCGATAGAATTTACACGCGCGTCGGAGCGAGCGACAACATCTCCGCCGGCGAATCCACTTTCCTTGTCGAGATGCAAGAAGCGGCGAATATACTTAACAACGCTACCAACCGGAGTTTAATTCTCCTTGATGAAATCGGACGGGGAACAAGCACCTTTGACGGAATTTCAATTGCTTGGGCGCTTACGGAATACTTGCATGAGAACCCGAAAGTCGCGGCTAAAACTCTGTTTGCAACGCATTATCACGAGCTTAACGAAATGGCTGAGATTTTTCCGAGAATTAAAAATATGCGAGTCGAGGTTAAGGAGTACGGCGACAAAGTAATTTTTCTTCATAAAGTTTCCGAAGGGAGCGCCGATCACAGTTACGGCATTCAAGTAGCGCGGATGGCGGGACTTCCTGTTTTTGTTACAAACCGCGCTAAAGAGATTTTAAATAATCTCGAAGGAAAAGAGCTAACGCCTTACGAGGTTAAGAAAAACAAAATCGCCAAGTTTAAGCAAGATAAGGATCAGCTTAATCTGTTTGAATTTCAGGACGACAAACTCCGCAAGGAAATTTCCGAAATCCCCGTTGATAACATTACGCCGATCGAGGCATTGAATAAATTGAATGAATTAAAAAAGAAGGTAAAAGATGATTAAAAATAATCTGCGGAAATCTCTGCTGTTGTTTGCGCTTCTTCTGATTATTGCCGGATGCGGCAAAAATTACACTCCCGAACAAAAAGCATATATTGCAAAAATAGAGAAAGAAAGAGCCGAAAAAAACGAATGGTTTAAAACTTCGCCGGAATCTCCTTTCAACTACAAAGAAAAAATTCCCTTCCACAAACTGAAATATTTTGACGTCGATCCGGCGTGGGTTTTTCACAGCAAACTTTACGAATATCCGGTCAAAGATTCTTTAACTATCTACGGCACAAAAGGAGAAGGAAGACCGACAATAAAATTCGGTTATATTAAATTCAATGTCGGCGGAAAAGAATATAAAATGAACGTTTACAAAAGCCGCGCACGCAACGGAAAGTACTACTACAGCATTTGGTTTACCGACAAAACCACAAATAAAGAATCATACGGAGTAGGACGCTACATTGATTTTGAGAAAAATTCCGACCCGAATTTTGTTTACACGATTGATTTTAATTTAGCGTATAATCCTTATTGCGCGTACAGTCCGGCGTACTCATGCGCAATTCCTTCCAAAGATGATTATCTCGATTTGGCGGTAACGGCGGGAGAGAAAAAGTTTCATGATTGACAAATCGGAAAGTTCTCGAGAATCGGATTTAATAGAAAAAGGTTACGAAGAAGCCGTTAAATTTGCGACTTCGCACTACGAGAACTTTCCGGTTGTTTCATTTCTGATTCCCAAACGTCTGCGGCGGCATGTCGCTGTGGTTTACCGGTTTGCGCGCACAGCCGACGATATAGCGGACGATGAAGCGCTGACTGTCGCCGAGAAATATTTCAGATTAACCGACTTTGAAAAAAGTTTTGAGAAAGCTCTCGCCGGTAATCCTGAAAATGAATTCTGGGATGCATTGCAAAATACGATTAGAGAATTTAATCTCAGCCGCGAAAATTTTTTGAATTTGCTCAAAGCGTTCCGTTCCGACATTGAAATGAACGGCTTTGAGACTTTTGCAGACGTTCTGAATTATTGCTCTTTCTCCGCAAATCCGGTAGGAAGAATTATTCTCGAACTATTTGATATTCGGGATGAAAACGCTTTCCTTCTCTCCGATAAAGTTTGTACGGCTCTGCAGCTTACAAATTTTTATCAGGACGTTTCCCGCGATATTATGCTTGGCAGAATTTATATCAGTCGCGATGAGATGGAAGAGTATTCCGTTACAAAAGAACAGATTGCCGAAGGGGCAATTGATAATAGCTTCAGAATGCTGATGCAGAAACAAGTTGAAAGGACCAAAACAATGTTTGAAGAAGGCAAAGGTTTACTAAATTATTTAAGCGGCGGATTGAAAAAGGAAATCGCATGGACGATTCTCGGCGGAGAGGAAATTCTAAAAAAAATAGAAGCAAATAATTACGATACGCTCAACTTCAGACCGGCAATAAATAAACCGGATTTGATTCGGCTAATATTTAAAGCTCTGAGAATGTAATTATTTTTTCGGACGAAATTAACGGCTTAATTTTAACTTTGAAATATACTAAACCTAAAATGGTTAAAGAAGACCTTCGAGGTTTTTAATATTCAGCATATATTTAAAATTCATTATTATATTA
>JALWEC010000430.1 GCA_027036655.1 Melioribacteraceae bacterium | reverse complement strand
TATTATTCTACTTTATAATGATTAATTATGAATTACATCGGATCAAAATACAAACTTTCTGAATTTATCAACACAACTATCCGTTCTGTTGTAGGGAAAGACCTTTCAGATAAAATTTTCTGTGATATTTTTGCCGGGACCGGAATTGTAGGGACAAATTTTAAAAATGCGGTAAAAAAAATAATTGCAAATGATTTTGAATATTACAGTTATGTATTAAATAAAAATTATATTGAAAATCACACACAAATTCCGGACAAAGAAAAATATATTGAGATATTAAACGGAATAAAACCAATTGAAGGTTTTGTATATAACAATTATTGTTTAGGCGGCGGCAGTGGACGTCAATATTTCTCTGATGACAATGGCAAAAAAATTGATGCAATACGACAACAAATTGAGCAATGGAAAAAGGATAATGAAATAACAGATGGATTATATTATTTTCTGTTGGCAAGTCTAATTGAAAGCGCAGATAAAGTAGCAAATACCGCTTCGGTATATGGCGCATTTCTAAAGCATCTAAAGAGAACAGCTCAAAAAGAATTAATTGTTGAACCGGCAGAATATGCCATCAATGACAATGAACATAAAGTTTATAATGAAGATAGCAATCTGTTAATTAAAAAAATTGAAGGTGATATTTTGTATTTAGACCCCCCATATAATGCTCGTCAGTATGGAGCAAATTATCATTTATTAAATACAATCGCTTTATATGATAATTTTACGCCAAAAGGAAAAACCGGATTAAGGAACTATAAAAAATCATCATATTGCAGTAAGAGTTCTGTAAAAAAATCATTTGAAGAATTAATTAAAGAAGCCAAATTTAAGTATGTTTTCCTGAGTTATAATAATGAAGGGCTAATGTCTGTTGACGATGTAAAAAGTATTATGTCAAAATATGGGAAATATGATTTAGCAACGATTAACTATCAAAGATATAGAGCAGATAAAGAAGAAAACAGAAATCACAAAGCAAGTAAAACTCAAGAATATCTACATGTTTTGGTAAAGAACTAATTGGATAGGAAATTGATTTTAAGCAAGAGCTACAAACAGGATGCTACTTCTTATAGCCATACTGTTAACTAACTTAAATTGATTAATCAAAAATTATATTAAAATGAAAATAGCATTAGCGCAAATGGATAACGTCATCGGAGACGTTGAGAATAACAAGAAGAAAATTATTTCTCTCTACGAGCGAGCCGCGGCGGAAAAAGCCGATATTGTAATTTTTCCGGAATTAGCTCTTGTCGGTTACACGCCGCAGGATTTAATCGAGAAAGCGGCTTTCAGAAAAAAAGTTGATGAAATTAACAAAGAGATAGCTTCGCATACTAATTCCGAAACGGCTATTCTCTTCGGCTCAATTACCGAACGGGACGATAACATCGGCACCGGTGTTTTTAATTCCGCGATACTCGGTTTGAACGGCAAGATTGCATTCGTTCAGGATAAAACGCTCCTTCCAAACTATGACGTTTTTTACGAACGGAGATATTTCGAGTCAGCTAAAAAAGTAAATATATTTGAGTTTAAAGGTGAGAAATTAGGGATTTCCATCTGCGAGGATATTTGGAACGACGGCGACTATTGGAAACACAGATTATACGAAGTTGACCCCGTGCAGGAGTTGATAAATCAAGGCGCAACTCTTCTTCTGAATATTTCCGCCAGTCCTTACGGCTACGGAAGACGCTCGGAACGGAAAGATATGCTCTCCACACTGACTAAAACCAACAACCTCCCTCTGGCGTATGTTTGTACTGTCGGGGCGCAGACCGATTTAATTTTTGACGGAGCGAGTATGTGTTTTGACGGCGGTGGAAATCTGGTTAGAATGGGTAAGACATATTCGGAAGATTATTTCATCTTCGACACCAAAGAAAGTTACGCTCCGATTGAAGATGTGGAAAAACCTCTCGAAGAGGAAGTTCACGAAGCGTTGATATACGGAATTCGGGAATATGTGGAAAAAACCGGATTTAAGCATATTGTGCTCGGACTCAGCGGGGGAATTGATTCCGCGATGGTCGCTTATCTTGCGGCAAAAGCTGTTGGAAGCAAGAATGTTACCGCCGTTTTACTTCCTTCAAAATATTCGAGTAAGGGAAGCATTGATGATTCGATTAAACTTGCCGAAAATCTCGGGATTGAATATAAAACTTTGCCAATCGAAGATGGCGTTGAGACAATCAATAAAAGTTTGGAGCCGTTTTTTAAGGGGACTCAGCCCAATGTTGCCGAGGAAAATATTCAAGCTCGTTTGCGCGGATTGTACCTTATGGCGCTTTCAAATAAATTCGGCTGGCTTTTGCTTACTACGGGAAACAAATCCGAAATTGCCGTCGGTTATGCAACCTTGTACGGAGATACTTGCGGAGCGCTAGCGGTAATCGGGGATGTTTACAAAACTCAAGTTTATAAG
>JALWEC010000429.1 GCA_027036655.1 Melioribacteraceae bacterium | reverse complement strand
CTAATATTTGAGAAGGTTTTGTATAATCCCGTAATATGTCATTCTGAATGGAGCGAAGCGTAATCCGCCACGGCGGAAGAATCTCAAAACCAATAAATATACCAAATCAAGAGATATTTCGGACGGCTTCCATCTTCGTCCCTCGACGAAAAGCGGTCGGGGTAAACTTGGTGAACTCAATATGACAAATTTAGGTTATGCAAAGGTTTCTCTAGATCAAAATAATTTTAAAATGAAAATTTACATTCATTCAAAAAAATGAATATTTTTGTTTCTTAAAAAAGAATGCGGAATAATCTGATGTCAAATTAAATAATACATTTGGTTTCTTTTAAAGGTATTCTTAATTATATTGAGTATAAATAATAAAAAATTGGAGTATTGAATTGGAAAAGTTTGATCTTGCGGTTTTAGGCGGCGGACCGGGTGGTTACGTCGCGGCAATCAGAGCGTCACAGTTAGGTTATAAAACTGTTGTGATTGATAAAAGCGAACTGGGGGGAATTTGTCTCAACTGGGGCTGTATTCCTACAAAAGCTTTGTTGAAAAGCGTCGAGTATTACGATATCGTAAATAAAAGAGCGGGGGAATTCGGTTTATCGGTTGAAGGCGTAAGTTTTGATTTTAAAAAGATTATTAAACGAAGCAGAGACGTTTCCAAACGCGTTGTAAAAGGCGTTGAATATTTGATGAGAAAAAACAAAGTTAAAAGAGTTAAGGGCTTCGGAAGCTTTATTGATAAAAACACTCTTTCAATAATTGATGCGGAAGGAAATGAAACGGAAAAAATTTCTTTCGATAAGGTAATTATCGCGACCGGCGGAAGAACAAAAATTCTTCCTAACATTCCCGTTGACAGAGAAAAGATTATTACAAGCCGGGAAGCAATGTCTTTGGAAGAACTCCCCGATGAATTAATAATAGTCGGAGCGGGAGCAATCGGCGTTGAGTTTGCTTACTTCTACAGCGTACTGGGAACGAAAGTTACAATCATTGAAATGCTCGATTCACTTGTTCCTGTTGAGGATAGAGAAGTTTCCGAAACGTTAAAAAAAGCATTTCTAAAGCGGGGTGTTAAGATACACCTCTCCACATTGGTTAAAGAGGCGGTTGTAGAAGGGAACAGAGTAAAAGTAACAATTGAAAAAAACGGAGAAGAGGAAGTTTTAACCGCGGATAAAGTATTAAGCGCCATCGGAGTAGTCGGAAATATCGAAAATTTCGGCTTGGAAAAACTCGGTGTTAAAACTGAGAGGAATTCAATAGTAGTGGATAAAGAAACATACGCAACAAATGTCGAAGGAGTTTACGCCGTCGGCGACGTAATCGGACCGCCTTGGCTTGCTCATGTCGCTTCGCACGAAGCGATTCACTGTGTTGAAAGAATGCATGGACTGGACGTTCAACCGATAGACTACAACTCAATACCCGGTTGTACTTACACAATCCCGCAGGTTGCAAGTATCGGCTTAACCGAGGAAAAAGCAATTGAAGCCGGATATGAGTTGAAAATAGGGCGTTTCCCATTCTCCGCAAGCGGAAAGGCAACCGCGATAGGGGAAAGAGAAGGTTTTGTAAAACTTATTTATGATGCAAAATACGGAGAGCTTCTCGGCGCGCATATTGTCGGCGCCGAAGCCACCGAGCTAATTGCGGAACTCGGCGTTGCCAAACATCTTGAGGGGACATTCGAAAGTCTCTTAAAAACCGTTCACGCGCATCCGACTTTATCCGAGTCAATAATGGAAGCCGCCGGCGAAGCTTATGGAGAAGCGATCCATATTTAACCGCGACTTAACATATTGTGATTTGGGAATGATTGATTATCAGTCGGCTTGGGATTTGCAGCATGAGTTGCACCGATTGAGACTTAATAATGAAATTAATGATACTCTGCTTTTGCTGGAACATCCTAATACATATACTCTCGGTAAAGCGGCGGATAAATCCAATGTAATTGCCGATACTGATTTTATTGAAGCAAATGGAATCTCTCTTTTCGAGATTGACAGAGGCGGAGACGTTACATATCACGGTCCGGGACAGATAGTCGGTTATTTGATTTTCGATTTAAAAAATTGGAAAAAAGATTCGCATATTTTTCTTAGGACGATAGAATCTGCAATCATAGCCGTTTGTGCGGAGTATGGAATTGTAGCCGGGCGTGAGCCAAAGTACACCGGGGTTTGGGTTAATGAAGGAAAGATTTGCGCCATCGGAGTGAAGCTTTCACGTTGGATTTCGATGCACGGTTTTGCGTTTAATGTAAATACGAATTTGGAAATCTTCAACGGAATTATTCCATGCGGGATAACGGATAAACAAGTTACATCTTTGGAAAAAGAACTAAACGAAAAAATTAAGATCAAAAATGTAAAAGATAAAATAGTAAATCATATTATGAATGAATTTGAATTTCAAAATCTATCCGTAATTGAGAA
>JALWEC010000428.1 GCA_027036655.1 Melioribacteraceae bacterium | reverse complement strand
GGTTCCGCCCGTTAGGGTTCGCGATAATCTGCAGCTTAATCCGAATGAATATATAATTAAAATTAAGGGGAATATTGTTTCAAAGTATGAGATATTCAGCGACAGATATCTCGCGATGAATCCGGGGTTGGTTGACGGGGATGTCAGCGGTGTTCCAACGCGCGATCCCGCTTTCGGTTTGGACGCGTACTGGATTTCCGAATCGGAAAAAGAGAAAGCGGAGCTTGCGGGCTATACGGTTGTCGATAGCATTTCCGTGCTTTCGACTCATCTGCAGGAAACAATTAAAAAGCACTTCGATAAAATACTTACGAGACAATCTGTTAAGCAGCTTCTTGAAAATCTTAAGAAAGATTATCCCGCTGTAATCGAAGATATTAATCCCGAATTGCTGCCGCTCGGAACAATACAAAAAGTTTTACAGAATTTATTGAAAGAACAAATCCCGATTAAGGACTTGGTGCAGATACTCGAATCGTTAATTGACTATTCAAAAGTTACGAAGAATATCGACGTCCTTACGGAATATGTGCGCCACTCGCTCGGTGAAACAATCGCTAATCTGTACAAGGACCAAAACGGAATTATTCACGCTGTTTCGATTGGCGGAAATCTCGAATCGTTCATAACAAACGCTTTGCAGAATTCAAATAATTCGACGCAGACTTTAGGCTTAAGTCCGGAAATGCTGCGCAAGCTGAATGAAGAAATTGATAACTGGATAATGAAATTCCGCGAGTTTGGCTACATTCCGGTATTTATGACGTCGGCGACTATTCGTCCCTATTTTTACAGATTGATTAATTCGACATTCCCTGAAGCGATTGTGCTTTCATATACGGAATTGCCCGCCGACGTAGAAGCTGAATTTTTGGGAAAATTAGAGATCTAAAATTATGAAGATAAAGAAGTTTGTCGGTTTTTCTCTGAAGGAAGCCACCGAGAGGATGAAATCCGCGCTCGGCGAAGACGCTGTTATTCTAAGCTCAAAAGTTTATGAAGACAGGGAAAAGTTTGGAAAGAGAAAGTTGTTCGAGATAACAGCCGGAATAGAAGACGAGGACCCGGAAGAAATTCTGAAGCGGAACTCCGAATCAAAGGAAGGGAAAGCTTCCGATTTCGAGACCGAGTTAAAAAAACTTACCGATAAAATCTATAAACAGAAGCAGACTTCTCCGGCAAAGAAAGCGAGTATTGTCGATATTAAAATCGGCGATGATGAACCGTCGTTCAAAAATGAAATCGCCGAGATAAAAGAAATGCTGCTTCAGCACGACGTCGAACCCGCGTTGGTAAATGTTATCGTTAAAAAGCTTTCCGCGGATATTGATTTAATGTCGGCGGACAATTTGGACGAACAGCTGAGAGAGATTATAGCATCGCTTATCAAAACGGAAGGTTTTTCGATTGACAAAGGGGAAGGACCTAAAGTTATTACGCTTGTAGGTCCAACTGGAGTTGGGAAAACAACGTGCATCGCCAAGCTGGCTTTAATTTCGAAAATTCTGCATAAACTTGATGTCGGCTTAATCTCGATTGACACATACAGACTCGGTGCGCTCGATCAGCTCAGAATTTTTTCGGAAGTCAGCGCTATCGATTTTTTAGTTGCCTACGAACCGAACGATATTAAAAAGTTCTTAAAGAAATTTTCGCATAAGGATTTGATTTTTATCGACACGGTAGGGCGAAGTCAGAAGAATAGTTTATTATTGAATGATATTCAAAAATTCCTTGACGCGGCAAAAAGCGACGAGATATATTTGGTTTTGAGCGCGACAAGTTCAACGAAGAACCTGATAGATATTGCGAACAAGTTCAAAATGTTTAATTACACGGGATTTGTTTTTACAAAATTGGATGAGTCGGTAACATTCGGAAATTTATTGAATCTCTCTTCAAAATATGACGAGCCGATTAAGTATTTGACAAACGGACAGGTAATCCCCGACGATATAATCGCCGCGGACGCCGATTTTATTTCCAACGTAATTGTAAGCGGGAAACTAACCGGATGATAGGGCAGGCGCAGCGAATATCGGAATTAAGCCGCGCGGCGTTACCGCGCATAAGGCGTAATCATACTCCGGTTTTGGCTTTTACTTCGGGCAAAGGCGGAACCGGCAAATCCTTTATGTCGCTGAATACGGCGTATGCGTTATCGGAGTTCGGGAAAAAAGTATTACTGATTGATTTTGACATAAACTTTGCCGCCCAGCATATTCTTGTCGATGTTTTGCCCGAATATTCCTTAAGCGATTATCTGCAAAGGGAAATCGGGATTGAGGAAGCAATTTATAAATTCGGTCCCAACTTGGAGTTTATATTCGGCGAATCGGGAGTAAGGGAAGCCGATTTAACGCCTGCGGTTATTAACAAATTATTTCTTGATATCGATTCTCTTAACCGGCAATATGATTTTATTATTCTCGATACCGCCGCCGGGGGCGGGGAACAAGTTTTGTCCGTTTTGAAAAAATCTGATTTTCAGATTGTAGTGGCAAATCCGGAACCGACCGCGGTTATGGACGCATACGTCATCGTAAAGCTGATGCTAAAGTACGGAATAACTTCCGATTCGAAATTTGTTATCGTTAACAAAGCTAATAATCTTGAGGAAGGAGAAATAGCTTACCGGAACATTAACTCCGCCGTAAAGAATTTTTTGAAAGTTGAAACGCCGCTGCTCGGGATAATTCTCGATTCGGCGGAGATAAGGAAAAGTTCATATTCGCAACGGATTTTTCTTAAAGAAATGAAGGGAAAGAGCGAGGCGGCGCGCGTAAAAGAAATTGCACGAAAATTACTTAAAATTAAACAGCTGGCGAATAGTAACCAATAAAATTTTCTTCTCGTTTTTTATCAAAAAAAAACATACCTTTTTTTATCAAAAATCAAATTTCTTTGTTTTTTGTCTTGGTATATTCTTTGTAATAACAATTACAAGGAGAATAGTATGAATAAAATAGTTCTAAATTTCGGTTTGCTTGTATTTTTTCTGTCGATGATGTTTTTCAGCGCGCAGAATTTGCCTGTGTTGGATGTTCTATTGCGTTCATTCGCTCTTTTTATTGTTGTTACAGTAATGACCGCCATATTGGTCATGGTATTTTTTAAATCGGTCGGAAAAGCCATTTATAAAAAAGCCGTACAAAAACAGGAATCACTTATGATGGGAAACGATAGTAATGAACACTAAAACTCTGTGGGAACTTTATAAAAAGAATCCGAATGAGTCGTTGAAAAGACAAATTATTGTTAATTACACTAATTTGGTTCATTACGTTATTCAAAACAGTCATTTTGTAAATCTCAATGTTGTGGAAGAAAAAGATTATTTCCAGTTCGGCGTTGAAGGTTTAAGCGAAGCTATCGACAGATTTGACCCTGATTTCGGAACTAAGTTCGAGACTTACGCAATCCAGCGGATTCGCGGAAAAATTATTGACGAACTTCGTAAGCTGCAGATAAAACCCCGTAATAATTTTGACGAACAGGGCAACAGAAAGTATTCCAATATTTCGCTTGATTACAATTCGTCTTCGGACGACGGCTACTCTCTGCACGAAATTCTTCCTTCGGACGAACCGAAACCGGAAGAAGAATTTCAGAAATCGGAAGACAAGGAGCTGCTGAAGGAGGCGATTAAGAATCTTACGGAAAGAGAAAGATTGATAATTTCACTTTACTATTATGAAAATTTAAACTACAAAGAGATTGCCGAAGTGCTCGATGTTTCGGTGTCGCGAATTTCGCAACTGCACTCAAAAGTAATGAACAAATTAAAAGAAATATTATTGAATAAATCCGGGACAAATTTTGAAAGATACTGACACCAAACGACAAGAAGTTTTTGAAACACTCGAGAACATTAATAACTTGCCGTCGGCTCCTGTTATTTTGGCGCAAGTAACCAGATTGCTTGATAAGGAAGACACGAATGCGACAGATTTAAGTAATTTGATATCAAAGGACCAGGGACTTGTTACTAAAATTTTGGTTATTGCCAACTCTCCTTTATTCGGAATTCCGAGGAGAGTTTCGACAATAGATTTTGCGATTGTTATTTTGGGATTTAACCAAATTAAAAATATTGTGATTTCCCTTGCGATGATGGAAGCGTTTAAGTCGATAAAGGGAAAGGAATTTGATCAAAAGAAATTTTGGCAGCATTCGATGCTTGCGGCATATCTTTCTAAAAAGATTGCCGATGATTTGGGTTATTATTTCAGCGGAGACGCTTTTACGGCGGGATTGCTGCACGATTTGGGAATTCCGCTTATATTTAAATTTTTAAACGACAAGTACATTGAAATTTACAACAAGTCGAAAGAAACGGAAAGTTGTTTTGCCAAATATGAAACGGAAATACTCGGCGCTACACATGCGGATATTGGAAGATTTTTGATTGACAAATGGGGATTGCCGGAATCGTTGGCGGAAGTTACCGCATTTCATCATACTCCGGCAAAGAGCAGAGACGATTTTAAGGAAATAACTTACGTTGTTCATTTGGCTGATTACATCTTAAACTTTACGGATATCGGAGGATTCGACTGGGATCAATCATTGGAGCTTGACGAAGGCGTTTACGACGCGTTGAAGTTAAGCGGAAGAGAATATTTGGACGGATTAATCGAGCAATATAAACCGTTAATCGAAGAACAATTAAACAGTACATTTATCTAATAAAAGAGTGGTAAAATGAGCGAACAAGAATTAGAACAAAGGCGCAAACGGACTAAATTAGTCCTATCGAATGTGTACAACTTACCTGCAGTTTCTCAGGTAATGATGGAAGTATCTAATATGTTAGATAATCCGACAACCAACACGGCAAAGCTCGGAGATATGATAGGAAAAGACCAGGGACTTGCGACAAAAATCCTGTCGATTGCAAATTCTCCTTTGTACGGCTTGCCCCGCAAAGTTACAACCATTGATTTTGCGATATTAATTATCGGTTATCAGGATATCAAAAATATTGTGATAGCTCTATCGATGATTGAGTCGTTTAAAAACAAAACCGACAAATATCTTGACCAGAAGGAATTTTGGCTTCATTCCATTTTAACCGGTAACGCGTCAAAACGTATTGCCGAAGATCTCGGATTCAGAATCGGAAGCGAAGTTTTTGTATCGGGCTTACTCCACGATTTGGGCATCCCTGTTCTTCACAAATTCTTCCACACCGAGTTTATGGAAATTGTTGACGAAGTTAATGAAACCGGAAAGAGTTTCCACGAAGTTGAAATTGAAAAACTCGGTTACGACCATCAGACAATCGGACGCTTTTTAGCCGAAAAATGGAACTTGCCGATGCAGCATTGCTCCACGATTGAAAATCATCATAATCCTTCTAAAGCCCAAGAAAACCAGGTAATGGCTTCGGTTGTTCATCTTGCCGATTATATGACTCAGGTATTGGAAATCGGTAACTTCTATTGGGATAATAATTATGTTCTCGATGAATCGATTATCGATACGCTTAAATTCGGTTCACGCGAAAAATTGGATGAGTTTATATCGGGATATAAAGACCTGTTCAAGCAGGAAATTGATAATTCATTGATTTAGATGATTGGGAAGTGAAATTACATAAATTAAATACTGAAGAATACCCTACTTTTTATGAAGCTCTCGGAGCGGAAAAGGAGAGCTCGATAAGCGATGAATTGGAGTTTATCGGCGGGAAAAAAATTGAACCGGCTGTTTTAGCCGAAAAATATTCTCACATTATTCAGAACTTAATTTTGTTCGAGAATGAAAGTCAATCCGCCAACAATCTTGATTCCCTTGTCGGAATGTTTAAGCTTGCCGTACGAAGAATTGTCCCGGCAAAATCATCCGAACTTTTCTTCTTTGCGGAAAACAAAGGCGAGCTTAAAGCGTTATCGAACGATTTTGATTCCTCTCTTTTGGAAGTTGCGAACAGATTTCATAAAGAGGGTATTCTCTCCGTAATTTTCGAGAGTAAATCATCTTATGTTTTCCCCGATTTGGACAGTTACACTGAAAAAGGAGCCGAGTTAAATTATCTCGTTTTCCCGATTATCCGAGATAATGTGGATAAAGGTATTTTCATTATCAAATCGACAATCAGTCGCGAAAATTTAACCGAAATCGACAAAAGAATGATTCAGGTGCTGCTTAATACCACAATCACAAAGATTGAGAAAATAATTTATAAGCAGAAGCTTAACTCGGCTTACGAAGAATTGCAGATTTATCAGGGAAAACTTTCAAACGATTTTCGACTTTCCGCAATCGGAGAGCTGACCGAAGGAATCTTAGAAGATATTTCCTCTCCGCTGCAGACGATTATCAGTTTGGTGGAAGTGCTCGACGTTGAAGATACGAACGCGATTGAAATCTCAAAGATTAAGAGCCAGGTTCATAAAATTAACAAAACGGTAAATCGTTTGGTCCGGTTTACAAATCTTAACCAGAAAACCGTTAAACTTTTTCCTCTTAACCTGAACAAAGTTGTAGCTGATTATTACAATATTGTCAAGTCAACTTTGGATACGGCAAAAATCGAATGTGTTCTGGATTTTGAAGAAGGAATTCCTTCGATATTGAGTCACGCAAACTACATCAACCAAATTCTCACAAACATATTCGGAATAATAAGGAAGAATAAAGAAGGACGAAGCGGAATTATTATCCAGACGAGATACAGAAACGACAATATTTATTTGAGATTTATTTCCACATTTCGGTTGAACGAAGAAAAACTAAAACCGGAACTGAGCTACAAAATAGTTCAAAATCTTGTTAAGAAACACGAAGGCAGTTTTTCCATTAAGGAATCTATCGACGGCGGTTCTACGATTTTGCTCGGATTTCCGTTAATAAGAAAAATCAGAGGATAGATTGTGAAAAGGTTGTTGTTCATAGCGTTTATCTTTGCATTAGGAGTAACGGCGAATTACGCACAAGAAGCGACAATAACCGAAGGGAAAATTAATACCGACATTCACACGATTTTAAGCAGGCAAATAGCCGAAGCAAGACAAAAATTAAATAATCAAACCTTAAATTCAACAACTCAAACTATTTCCGAAGGAAATACCTCAGTAAAACACTCAGAAAAAATTCCAAAAGAGAGCAGTTGGTTAAATTTGTCCAATTTTTCTTTTGGGAAGAAGCAATTATTCCCCTTTTTTCTGCTAATCGAGGTTTTATTAATTGGTACAATCCTTGCAATATGGATTAAGAGTAGAAGACTCCCGAACGGGAACAATGAAGTTGAACTAAAAGAGGTGGTACGAAAAATGAGAATGGAAAAGATAGGTTCAAAGTTTGATCCGGAAATTTCCGAACTTCGTTCATCTCTTACGGAACAAAACTTTACTGTTACCGACGGAGGAAAGTCTATTACAAAATTTGCAAGGAAAAAGAAAATTGCCAAAGGAGAATTGCAGCTCGCGATGAAACTCCGGATTTTGGCAAGTATGTACAAATAAAACGAGATTAGAAACTCAAAAATAATGATTGGACGTATCGAGAATATTAATTCTTCGATAGGGGAAGTTAAGATTGTCGCATCGAGAGTAAGAAAGAATTTACC
>JALWEC010000427.1 GCA_027036655.1 Melioribacteraceae bacterium | reverse complement strand
TCTCGCAGCCGGAACAAATAAAGTCCGCTGGGACGGCAGAGACAGCGCCGGAAATTCGGTAACAAGCGGCGTTTATCTTTACAGAATCTCTACAAACAACTATTCCGTAACTAAAAAAATGATGTTGCTCAAGTAGAATATTTAAGCGCGGTTGTCATCTGACGACCGCGTTTTTTTATCATTTAAAGTGGTAGAAAAATGCAAAAGAAAATATTTAAAATTGTTTTAACTCTTTTTATGGGAACGCTATTTTTTCAAAGCTGTATTCCCGATAGAATGCCTACAGAGCCGGTGGAAAATACTCGCCCGAAATTTGTTAAGTTTGATACTCTCGGAATATCGAATCTTGTTGTTCCCGTTAATCAGCCGGTCAAAATGTTTTTTAATGAGAAAATGGATCTATCGACTTTCCCTGCAAATGTTAATGTAGAAAGTATAAGCGGAAAAATTAACGGCAATTTTTCCTACGCGCCCGAAAGCGATACCGTTGTTATTTTCACGCCGGGAAGTTCTTACAATAGAGCCGAAGTATATACCGTTTCGGTTCACGGCGGAGTGCGGGATGCGCACGGTAATTCTATGATTTCCCCGAACGACGAAGACGTTCCTCAAAAGTTTTGGTTTTTTACCGAAGGAGATTATTCGGACGGCGGATTCCCTTATGTTTTCGTAAGGGATAAAGCGCAGAAGCAAGTCCTTTATCGTTCCGGAAAATTGAATCAGTATATCGATAGTCTCTATGTAAACGCAACTGCGGAAGATTACCAAACTGCGTCGCTTGAGTTTTCGCCGAAAGGAAATTATCTCTGGATGGTTAATCTGAAAACAACGGACGGGACGATTTCGTTAATCGATCCTCAAAGTTTTGAAGTTGCAAAAGTAGTGCAAGTCGGTTTAGGTCCGACAAACGTAGGTTTCAGTCAGGATAAAGCGTACGTTACAAATAAATCGGCAAAATCATTTACGGTAATAAATTTGGATTCTTACACGGCGGAAACTACTTATTCATTTACAAATAATTTTAAGCCTCTCGACGTAGCTTATTCTTCACTAACGGATAAATTATACTTTATTTCGAGTACAAATAAGGATGTTGAGGCTGTTGACGCTCAGGACTTTAACGATAATTATATTATCGATACGCTTTTGACCGACAATAAAGGTATCGATATTGAAGTTTCCGACGACGGCAAATATCTTTTTATTCCGCAAAAGAGAACCGACAAAATTGCCGTATTTAATACTCAGACCAATTCTCCCGAAAGCCCGATTGAGACGGGATATCCTTACGCGGGAGACGGAACAATCAAAGGCGATTATTATTATTCATCTTACTACAAATATTCCGGCTCCGACTCGGACGGCGGTATTTTGAAGATAAACGTTTCGACGCAAAGTATCGAGAATGTTTTCACTTTCGGAGAGGAAATAGATAAACTCGGAATTACAAACTCCGGCGAACTTCTTTACGCCGTAACTCCGGGCGATTCGTCGCTGCATATAATCGAGACAAAGACTATGCGGGAAATCAGCAAAACAAAAATAAACGGAAGTCTTAAATATATCGCCGTTAGTAAAAACAATTATGCAAAATAAATATTAAGCTATACAGTTATGGTAGGTTTAAGAATGAAAAAGAAAATATTTTATTTTTTGATTATGCTTTTTATCGTAGCAGGTCAGTCTGCCGCGCAAAGCTCCGGAAAAATCGCGGGAAAAGTAACCGATAAAAAAACCGGCGAACCTCTGCCCGGCGTTAATATAATTCTAAAAGGAACCACAATCGGTTCCGCAACGGATATTAACGGTTCTTACATCATATTGAACGTTCCGTCCGGTTCCTACAACGTGCTTGCCAAAATGGTTGGATATCAAACCGTAGAACAAAAAGACGTTAAAGTTGTTTCGGGCTTAACGACCAATTTAAATTTTAAGATTTCAATGGAAAGCGTGAATATGCAGGAAGTAACGGTTGTGGAATATAAAAACCCTCCGGTGCAGAAAGACCTAACGAGTAAAGTTCAGGCAAGGACATCCGAAGAAATTGCGCGTCTGCCCAAATCCACTATTGAAGATTTGCTAACTCAGGAAGCCGGAATCGTTAAGAATATCAGAACGCAGCCTGTCAGCGAACTTCCGGCGTTCGGACAGTTTGCTACGGTTCCCTCCGACGGATTACACTTCCGCGGGGGCAGAGAAAACGAAACTCTTTTTCTTTACGACGGAATTACCGTCAACGATCAACTCTGGGGCGGATTTTATATCGATCAAATAAGCGAACTCGGCATTAGCTCATTGGAAACACATTCGGGAACGTTCGGACCGAAATACGGCGAAGCTATGTCGGGCGTTGTGAGCATTACTCCTCACAGTCAGCTTTCCCCCGCTCCGAAATTCGCGCTCAAAGGTTTTACGGACAACGTTTTGCAAAACGCTTCCAACAATACTTACAGCGGCGAGGTTTATTTTAATTCCGCTCTCCCCTTCTACAAAAAGCTCGGAGTGATTTTTTCGCACAGAGTTTACAGCACGGACGGATATATTTACGGCTACATTTATCCCGAATATGTAAACAGCGAAGGAAGAGATAAAAGCGGCGTACCGATAAAAGTTCCGATGCAATATCTCGACACGCAGTTCAGCGAAGGACGAATAATCTGGAATCCGGTTACAAGTCTGCATCTTACATTCGGAGGTTTTTACTCCAAATCAAACAGAGGCGTTTACAATCATTATTTTAAATATAATCCTTACGGAACTCCGCGCGTAAGATTAAACAGTCAGCTGATTTACGGAAAAGCCAACTACGTATTTAATCCGAAAAGTTTTTTGAATGTTTCGGTAGCCAAATACAGCCGCAATTTTATTTCCAGAGTTTACGACGACCCTTCTTATTACAGCATTTTACCGCAAACGGGAACCGCTGAGTTTTCGGTTACCGGCGAAGACTGGGTTTGGTTTGAAACCAAGTTCGACAGATACGAAGGAAAAGCCGATTATGTTTGGCAGATAAATAAAATTCACAATCTTTCTGTCGGAGGAACTTTTGAGCAATATCATACCTATCTCGAAAGGAAAAATCCGGACGGCGGCGCGGTGCTCGAAAAGTATGATTACAGACCGCAGCACGGCGGATTGTATGTAAACGAAAAGATGGAATTTGACGATATGGGAATGATTATAAATCTCGGCGCGCGCTTTGATTATATAAATCCCAACAGAAAAGTCTTACTCAATTTATCCGACTTAACCGATTTATCGGCAAGGCTGACTCAATCAAAAAAAGAATATTACGTTACGCCGCGCTTCGGAATCAGCTTCCCGATTGCCGATAAAATCGCAATCCGTTTCGGTTACGGACAATTTTATCAGTACCCGAATTTCTTTAAAGTTTACGAAGGAACTTATTACTTAGCGTCCACAGGCGAATACAGACCCAATCCGCAGTTGGAGAACACGCCAATTGCAGATACCGAAATTAAAACCGAAAAAACCACCAATTACGAATTCGGAGTTCAGGCGCTCGTTAGCGACAGAGTGTCGCTTGACGTTACCGCATTCTATCGTAAAACGCGCGATTTAATCGGCGTTGTGATGAATGAAACTTCCGAAGGAAAACGTTTTCAGATGATGGGGAATATTGATTATTCAACCGTGAAAGGTTTTGAAATCTCGCTGAAGAAACACTTCTCCAATAATTTTTCCGCTTTCTTTAATTACACTTTTACACAAACGCTGGTAAGCTCGTCCGTACTCTTCCAAATGGCGACAGACGAATCAAGGACATTCCCCGCCAACTGGGATCAGCCCCATTCGTTCAGAGCAAACGTCTATTATCAAACCAAAAGCGGATATGGATTCTCGATTTACGGAAGCTACTCATCGGGATTTCCTTATACACGCTCGGCTTTTGCTCCTAACGCCGAAAGGAGTCCGTGGGTTCATCAGCTAAATATTAACCTCTTTAAAAACTTTAATTTGCTGGGAACCAAGGAACAATTTTTTATTCAGATATTGAACGCCACAAACGACAAAAATGTTTGGTGGGTATATTCCGATTCGGGAATACCGGGCGACGATGCAAATCCGGCGACATCGCACGACTACACAAATAATCCCTCGATGTACGGACCGGGAAGAACAATTCAATTCGGAATAAAAATATGGAATTGAAATAATGAATAAGATTTTCCCCGTAATATTTATTACGCTCCTCGCGTTTGCCGAAATTCTCCCGCAGAATAACCCAATGGCGTTCAAGAGGTGGAATGTAATGAACATTAATAAAGTGGCTACCACTTTCGATAATGTCGGTATGCTAAACGACGGCAATAATCAGAACTACTCCCTTGCGAGAATTCCCTCTTTCGAGTATCCGCAGGGAAGCGGACTCAACTGGGGCACCTGCGTCGCTGTTGTTGTCGGAGCGCCGGCTGAACAGGACAGTTCCGTTGTCGGCGGAGTAAATCCCGAAAACCTTCCTTATCTCGACGGCGCAATGGACGAAGGTCCGGCGGACTTTTGGAACGAAGAACATTTTGCGCCTTATCCTGAATTCGTTAATCCGGTTTCCGCTTCGGTTAGCACAGACCCCGCTTCGTGGCCCTCAACTTGGCCGGATAAGTGGCCGAATTACATCCCGAAAGATGGAATAAACGGAGAGACAATTCAAAACAATTCCCTTCCGGATATTCCGATTCTTAAAGACAGCGTAACCGGTTGGCCCGGATTTGGGGCTGACGGTAAACAGCTTGCCGATCAGGAGATGATGAGCTTAACATTCGGCTGGGGCGGAACCGACCAGCTTGGAAGCGGAAATTCTAAAACAAGATGGCTTCGCACTCAAATGATGATGCGAGGAATGGCGTGGAAAGGAACCCTTTACGATGATTTTATTGTTTGGGTTTATATTATCCGCAATCCGAACAGAAAACCGATTAACGAAATGAGAATGGGAGTTCATCTCGATTTCGGGTTTTTGCCTGCGTTTATTCCCGGAGTTGGTTATGACGCCGACAGACACTATTTTGATCAATCCCTGCAGCTTGCCTACGGAACCGACGACGACGGTTACGAGGAAGATCCTGTCGGCGGCGGAGCGTTATCACCGGATAAAATCGCTTGGGCGGGAGTTGTAGCTCTTAAAATGCCCGGCGGAGATGGAAAAATTAAAACTTACGACGCCGCTCATTTCTGGCAGGGACAAACTTCCGCTTCGGGAAGCGGCGGAGATCCTGAGATGTATTACAAATGGAATCTGCTTAACTTAAACGATCCGCAGGACAGCGACGGAGACGGGATTGACGATGATTTTGACGGCGACGGAATTCCCGACGCTCAGAACGGCGGTCCCGGCTATTACGTCGGACAAGGAGCGGACGGACTGCAGATAATCGGTTCGAATCCTTTCGATTTGGCTCCCGGCGAAACCGACACTTTAATCTTCGCAACCGTTTTCGGGAACAGCGAGAAAGATATAAAGAAAAACGCAAAAAACGCTATTACGCTTTACCGGAACAACTGGAAAATAGTTGATGCCCCGCCCGCCCCGAAAGTTGAAGCGTTTATCGGCGACAGAAACGTTACGCTTGTCTGGAGTACAAACAGCGAAGCCGACGAACAGTTTGAAGGTTACAAGATTTACCGTTCGGAAGATAACGGACAAACTTGGGGAAGCGAAAGTTTCACCGATTTCGACGGCGGCATTCACTACGTTCCCCTTGCCCAGTACGATTTGGAGGATGGCGTTAAAGATTATTATCAAACGCTGCCTGAATTTGCTTGGTTCTATCTCGGCGATGATAATTGGACTCAAATTCGCACCGTCGTCGAAAACGACACTCTCAAAGGTCTTCATCTCAACGGAAAAATAAATTCGTTTGACAACGGCGATTCTGTTAATGTTTATATTGACAGAACGGTTCTTAACGGAATCAACTACCGATATTACGTTGCCGCTTACGACTCGGGAAACGGAATAATCGGACCGTTGGAAAATAGTCCCGCGCCTAATCCCGCTGAATTAAATAATACGATCGCGGTTCGTCCCGAACTGCCGCCGGCTAAATCCGGACTGAAAAACGTTAAAGTAGTTCCGAATCCGTATAAATTAAACGCGATATGGGAAACGTCTTTTAACGAACACACGATTCAGTTTACGGGATTACCGATAAAAGCCGACATATCAATATTCAACAGCAACGGCGAGCATATTAGAACTTTGCGCCATAACTCATCTTCAAGCATTGAGAAATGGAACTTAAAAAACAGATATAACCAATTGGTAGCGCCCGGAGTTTATTTTTATTATATAAATTCTCCGGTCGGAATTAAGACAGGTAAAATTTTTGTAATACTCTAATGTCAGGAGTTAGTAATGAAAGGCTATTTATTCAAAAGTAGAAAAATATTAATTTTGATAACCGCTTCGATGTTAACGCTTATCGCAACCGCGGATAATTTATCGGCGCAAAACGTTGATTATTCGGGAACTTCGGCGGCAAACTTCCTTAAAATCGGAGTTGACGCGCGAGTAATGGCAATGGGAGACGCGGCAATCGCGACGGTTGACGGACCGGCGGCGATGTTCTGGAATGTCGGAGCTTTATCGAGAATAGATAAAGATGTATCCTTAAGTTTTTCCACAATGAATTGGCTTGTGGGGACAAGAAATTCCTACATTGCCGGAGCGTTGAACTTAGGAGAAGCGGGAACTATCGGAGCCGATTTGCAATATCTTGATTACGGAACGATTGAAGAAACGACGGTTTACGATCAGGACGGAACAGGAAGATTCTTTTCGGCGAGCGATTTATGCCTCGGGCTGGGATATTCGCGACAAATGACCGACAGATTCTCGTTCGGAGTAAAAGTAAAATATATTCGGGAAGATATTGCAAACGCTCACGCCGAAGCGTTCGGATTTGACGTTGGAGCGGTTTTCCTGACTTCCTTCTTTAACAATAATCTTCGTCTTGCAGCATCGCTTGCCAACTTCGGAAGCAAAATGAAATTTACCGGAAGGGATTTGGATATTACTTACGTTATTCCGGGAAGTCCCACGGGAAAACAAATTCCGGGAGAACTATTAACAGCCGATTGGGAAATTCCCCTTCTATTCAGATTCGGAGTTTCAAACTATTTTATCAACAACGAAACTTGGACGCTTCTTACGGCGTTTGATATTTTGGACAGCAGAGATTACGATGTTCGCTATAACCTCGGAGGAGAACTCGGATTCGAGAAAACATTATATCTGCGAGCCGGATACAAATTTAATTACGACGAAGTTTCTTATACAATTGGAGGCGGACTTGATTTTTCCAACTTTACCGATTATAAAATCACGCTGGACTACTTATTCTTAAAATACGGAGTATTTGGCAATCTTAATCAATTTTCAATCAGAATAGATTTATAGGCGCCGACGATGAAAAAAACATTAATAATTATTTTGATTTTTCTTTTCGGAAATATATCGGCTCAGATATTAAATCCGATGGTTAATCAAAGATGGAATATTTTTGATATTAATAAAGTTAGAACTCAGTTTAACAATACCGGAGAACTCTGCGACGG
>JALWEC010000426.1 GCA_027036655.1 Melioribacteraceae bacterium | reverse complement strand
TTCGGAAGTATTGAGTGAATCAAAGTCGTATTTTACAGCCAAGTCAGTAGATACAGCCGCATAAGCTTTGAAACGTCCGGTAACGTCAATTGTGTTATCGGCATTGGTTTTTATGCTGCTGACCACTTCGTCGGTTTGAGCCATTGCAAAGCCCTGAATATATTTTACGCTGAATCCGACCGAAAGAGATTTAAGCGGACTATCAAATAAATCGCTTATGTCTCTTGCATACGAAAAAGTGTAATCGCGCAGATGCTGAGCGTTTAAGCTGGCGTCATTAAAATCGTAATAACTGCCTACGGGGTTTCCGTTCATTGCCAAATCAACCACGCCCTGAGGAAAGTTAAACGAAGCGGAGATATTATCGCTTACGCTGAATCCGAATGCACCTATTTCTCTGCCCGGATTAATTACAACATTGAGATAGTTGATATTAAAATTGGCAAATATTAAACCGCCTCCTGAAAATAAATCCTTAAGATTTTGTTTATCGGCAGCAGTTAAATATCTCCCCTGCGTTTGTCCGTTTACTTCAACTCCGCCGAAGTAATAGTTATACTGATTTAATGTGATAAAATCCGTCCCAAGGCTCATACTCATATTCAGAATTGGAAAAATCGTTGCAACTTCAACTGCCGAATTGGAGAAAACCATATTTGCGGGATTTCTCTGAATAGCATAAACGCCTTCGGAGTTTGAAACAGATGTATTTCCCAAAGCAGCGGAAACCGGATTGCTTGAAGAAAGCGCGCCGCAAACCTGAGCATAATTTATTGAAAAACCTATTAGCATTAATATTATTATCTTTTTCATCGTCTTTGTCCCTTAATTATTATTAACTTCAACATGATAAACGCCGGTCGCCTTGAGCTTGTAACGAAGGAAATCGTTTGCTCTGATGCGGACATAAGGGCCAAAATCCGTATCAGTAGAACCGGTTGTATAAGCCGCGACAGACACTTTAACCTGGTATCCGTTTAAGATTTGCTGCATTTCGGCGTTGGATACCGGTATCTTTAGTACGGTATGCGTTGGAGTAATCGCAATTCCATCCGAATCGACTCCCGCTGCGGCAACCACAATATTCTCATTTCCATCGGCATCATGGACGGTAAATAGCGAATCTCCGTTTTCAGCAAATATTACGGCATGAGCTACAACTTTAACGGGAATTCTGTTCTCAATATCAGCCGTTATATAAGCCGAAACAATTTTATCGAATTTATCTCGATTACTATCGTCAATATTTAAATCCACAGAACCGTCATAAGAAGCACGCTTAGCGGAAACAATTAATGGTGCCGAAAAACCGGCGGAAATTTTAATCGAGTCGGAAGTGGAAAGGACGATATTCGAATCGGGATAAGCCGAATCCAAAGCAAAACTATTTGAGATTTTAATGGCAGCGGGTAAATTCAGAATAAATTCATTGATGTTAGTATTATCCTGATTGAAATCTCTTGAGTAAGGAATTCCCGCAATCATGGAATCCGAAAACGTCGGATTTCCGTTAAAAAGCAACGAACTTGGGTTTACCAGATTACCGCTTTCATCTTCATCGTATCCGATTATAGACATATCGTTAAACACTATTTTCAGGTTTCTCATTTCACCGAATGTTTCAATTCCGAGATGAAAGTCCGCAGCTTCCAAGCGTAATGCATCCGCTAAATTACTGAAATCGCTTTTTAAGCCCGTGGTAATAGTTTGAGAAAGACCGGTTAATTCCGTTCTTGCAATTTTACCTTCCAATCTCGTAACGGTCATGGGCGTCGATGAAATATCCAAAGTCAGATCAACCGGATTTTGCGCATCTGCGTTAAGAACAATTAAGAATCCGGCTGCATTCTGATAGTTGTACGGAGGAACGAGCGGGAAGCCTTCATTAACCGGAAGCTCGGTATATGTAAATGTGGAAATATCGGAATTAAATGTTTCCGAAGAATTTCCGGGGATATTGCCACCTACGGTTAATGATGTGTTCGGATTGTTTCTGTCTTTAAATCCGGGGACAATTACTGTAAAGTCAACGGGATCCGAGGTATTGTTTGTCATTGTAAATATAAAACTTCCGTTATTAAACGTTGCCGAGATAAGATGATAATCATCATTGGGGTTATAAACAAGTCCCGTTGATTGTTCTTCGCCTGTTGCGGGAGTTTGCAAGTGTATGCTTGCCGGAAATGACGGGGCAGGTACCTTAATGGAATCATAAAGACGGGTTGTTTTTTCGATGTTATTAACGAATATAAAATATAAACTGTCGTTAATATCATTTGTGTTGTAAAGTCCAATAAAATCAGTTGAATCCGGATCTAAAAGGTCAACCACCTTAATTTGATCATCCATCAAAGGAACGTTTACACTAACATCCCACGAAGGGGCGACAGGCTCTTTGGGAGGATCAAAACAAGATGTAAGCATTACGGATAAAACCAGAAAACTTACCAAAGGTATAATTCTTTTTATCATTTTACTGCTCTCTCTTTATTGTAGAAAAAGACCGTAGAAAAAAATCTACGGTCTTAAATAATATTGAATCTGAAGATGAAATACAAGAATATTATTTCATCAAAATCATCTTTTTGGTTATAACTTTATTGTTTTGTCTCAGTTCGTAAAAATAAATTCCCGATGAAAGTTTGCTTCCGTCAAAGTTAATTTCATGAACTCCGGCTGTCATATTTCCGGAAACCAAAGTCCGAACTTCCGCGCCGAGCGCATTGTAAACCTTAAGAGTAACAAATCCGTCGTTCGGCAATGTATATCTGATGTGAGTAGTCGGGTTAAACGGATTCGGATAATTCTGCGACAGTGAAAATTTATTCGGCTTGTTTCCTTCATTCTCAACTCCAACAAGAGAACCGCGTCCGCCGCCGAATTTTGAGAAGTGAGATAAATCAAGTTCAATATTATCGGCATTGACACTAAATGAAAGTCCGTTTCCGTAAAATGCATCCTCAATATAGTAACCGAAACCAATTTCGTTTAATCCGATATTCAAAAATTGCAGCAAGGAATTAAATGCCTCGCTTTGGGGAATAATTAAGCGTGCATATTTCCCCGGCTGAAAGTAATAAAAATCATCCAAGCCGTGCATACCGGAACTATCGCCGACAACGGTTACACCAAGAAACATAAATACATTCTGGTCAAAGTAGTATCCCGTATCTTGACAGCTAAAGTTGAACATATTAATGCCGATTGTGATGTTTTCATTTAACGCCCCGGAATCTATTCCGAAAGACGTTCCAACCAATGCATCATATAATTGCTGCCAACTACTCATTGTGCTCGGCAGGGTAAAGGCAGGTAATGTAAAACTTTGTCCGGTTTCAAAACTTCCGCCGGTAACCGTAACGTTGCTACCGTCGCATGGATTCCAGACAATAAGCTGATATGAAACCGTATGCTCTTGGGCAAATAAACCGGTGCTGAAAACAAGAGCTATCAAAATGGTAAATATTTTTTTCATTTTTTCCTCCTAATGATGAATTAATTATTTTCAACAACAATATAATTGATAATATTCTATTGTCAAGTGGTAAGAAACACCCTGTAATTTAAATCACATTTTTTGAATTTTTAAGATGTTTTCTTTTCTCCGAGCACAAGGTACATATCCATCTTCCCTTTGCCCTTAGCGTCAATGCGCCCTCTGTATTCGCATTCGAACTTATCTTTAATCAATTCGTAAGTTGCCGCCGAAATATTAACATATCCCGGTACGCCGGAACTTTCCATTCTACTTGCAATATTTACAGTATCACCCCAAATATCATAAGTAAACTTTTTGCTTCCCACAACGCCGGCTACTACATTCCCCGTATGAATGCCCGCGCGCATAACCCAATTAATTTTCAATTCCGTAGTACCGTTTTTTATAAAGTCCTGCATCTTCAGCGCGGCTTTCACAACTCTTTCGGCGTGGTCGTTAGTTTCCTGAGGCAGCCCGCTGGCAGCCATGTAGGAATCCCCGATCGTTTTTAATTTCTCCAAACCGAATTCCTCCACTATCTGGTCAAACGCAAGGAATATTTTATTAAGTTCGTCCACAAGCTCATTCGGAGGAAGCTGCGCCGCTTGTTTTGTAAACTCCTTAAAGTCAGTAAACAAAATTGTAACGCTGTCAAAAAGACGAGGTTTTACAAATCCTTTTTCTTTAAGTTCGGCAACCGCGGAAGCAGGAAGAATATTGTGAATCAGCTCGTCGGTTTTGTCTTTCTCCTTCTGCAACTGTTTTGTGCGTTCGCGTACCAACCGAGCCAGTTCAAGATTTTTCCTTTTAACCTGACGCGTTTTATAAGCAAAGAAAGCCCAAGCCAGAGCGAGCATTAAAATTACTGCAAGTGTTTGGAACCACCAAGTTTTCCAAAAAGGAGGATAAATAATAAATTGCGCTGTTGCCGGAGTTTTGCTCCAAATCCCATCCTGGTTTCGACACTTAACCTCGAAACTGTAATCTCCCGGAGGAAGCGCGCGGTAAGTAATGGAATTCTCTCGTGTCTCAGTCCAATTTTTATCGATTCCGACTAACTTGTACTTATAAATTGTTTTTTCAGGATCGGAAAGAATAATTCCCCTGTATTCGATTGAAATATTATTCATAAAATATTTCAGCTCAATTTTACTTCGGGAAAGCGTATCGATTTCGGAATCTTCCGTTATGATTTTAATATTTCTGATATATGTTGTAGAAGGAAATTTTCGGGGTTTATCTTCCGGATTAAACCTTGTAACGCCTTTATTACAACCGAAATAGAGATTATTCTTAACGTCTTTAAACACGCTGAATTGGTTCATCTCCGTTCCGGCTAAACCATCTTTCTTTGTGTAAATATTCAAAGCGTCTTTTTTAAGGCGGGGAAAATCTTTATAATTAATTCTTACAACGCCTTTGTTTGTTCCGAAATAAATATAATTGTCGCCTTCCTCAATTCCGTAATAAACCGTATTGGAAGGAAGTCCGTCAAAAACCGTGTAAGTAGAAAAAGCATTTCCATCGTATCGTGAAATTCCGGCATCGGTACAAAACCAATAAACACCGGACTTATCCTGCAAGCCCCAGAAAACCGTATTGCTTGCCAAACCTTTTTCAGCGGTTAAATGATTAACCAAAGAATCATCCTTAAAAATAAAAACGCCTTCGGGATCCGAGCAAAAAACATTCTGTTTTTTATCGTCAATAAAAATATTGTTTACCCACGTATCGTTCATCCCGGAATATATCTTTGAGCAGTTCCCGAAAGAGTTTGTTGAAAGAGAATATGTCAAAAGTCCGTTGGTTGTTCCGAGAAAAAGAGTATCTCTGTTTTTATATGAAATCGAGATAACCGTGGATTTTTTCATTATGCTGTCGGAAAAAATAAAAACCGAATCAATTGTATTTTTATAATTATTGAATCTCGCAATTCCCCCTCTTACGCCTATCAGCACCTCTTTTCTGTTCGGCTGAATAAAAGCCACGGCGCCGTTTCCGATGATTCCTTTTCTTGCCGTAAATATTCTTGCTTTGTTTTTATAATAAAGTGTAACTCCCGCGTCCAGATGACCAAACCACATTCTGCCGATTCTATCACGGTAAATCCCGAAGACATTGTTCGAAGCAAGCCCGTTTGATTTATTGTAAATTAGGAATTTCTCTACCGGAAGTCTGTCTAATCCGGCGTCGCGGTAGCCGAACCACAAATCGCCGCGCCGGTCTTCAAGTCCCGAAAGGACAATATTTCCGCTAAGTCCGTTTTCAAAAGTGTAACCGGAAAACTCTCCGCCGTCAAATTCAAAAACACCTTTTCCCTGCGTTCCTATCCAGATACGGTTGTGCATATCCTCAAGGAAAAAAGTAACCGGAATATCTTCAAACTGATAATTGGCGTCGTACTTTAAAACACTCCCTTTGTTTATCAGATAAAACCCTTTGTCTGTCCCGGCGTAAAGCGAGTTGTCCGAATCGACAAATAAGGAGAGAATCTGCTTGTCGCCAACTTCTTTAATTTTTATATATTTGGAAAAATCGGATAAATCAAACCGGTAAAGTCCTTCGTTAATCGTCCCGACCCAAAGGCGATTATCCTTATCGACCGCGAGAGAGCGGAGAGAATCCGAGACACCGGACAAAGTAACTTTTACCAACGTATCTTTTGCAAATCTGTAAAGCCCCGAATTGCCTGTCGCAAAATAAACCGACGAATCGGGGGCGACTACAATGCCGTAAACAAAATCTTTTGGAAAACCGTATTTGGCGTCGCAGTTTATAATTTTCCCGGAGTCCGGATACAAAACTCCGACGCCTTCGTTTGTCCCGAACCAGATTCTGTTTTTCCCGTCTTCTTTTACAACGCGGACGTGATTGTAGGGAAGTCCGTTCTCACGATTGTAGTTTTTAAACTCCGTCCCGTCGAATTTGCAAACTCCGTCTTCGGTCGCTATCCACAAAAAACTGCTATGATCCTGAAATATCGAGTAAACGGAATTCTGCGGAAGTCCGTTTTCGGTGGTGAAGTTATGAACGGAAAGAGACTGAGGAAAAACATTTACGAATGCCGCAAAAAAAAGTAGTATGGTAAAAAGTTTTTTCAATGCTCTAAACTAATTTACAGGTTCGTCATTATCGGCTTGATTCAGATTTGTTGTAAAACCGAATTGATGTTCGGGTGAATTTTCAATTTTGATTTCGCCGAAACGGGCTTCATATTTCTTGAGATTATCTTCCAAAGCTTTCATCAGCATTTTGGCGTGCTGCGGAGTAGTGATTATTCTTGACAAAACTTTTGCCTTCGGAACTCCGGGAACAATCCGTGTGAAGTCAATTATAAATTCCGCCGGGGAATGGGTAATAATTGCAAGATTTGAGTAAGTTCCCTGAGCTTCTTTTTCCCCAAGCTCAATATTGATTTTTTGATTTTGATTCTGGTTTTTCATTACTGCTCCTTAAGAAAAAAAGGGAAGCCGTAACTTCCCTCTTGTTTCATATTATATTTTTATTTTCTCATCTCGTCGGCTTTTTTGTATGCTTCTTTCGATTTTTCCGTCTGTCCGAGATTAGCGTAAACCTTACCTAACAATTCCCAAATTGTTACATCGTCAGGTTTTGCCTTCAAATATTCTTCAAGATAGGGAAGAGCTAATTTGAATTTTTCCTGGTAAGACGTATCGTCTTCCTTACCGTTTGCGATCGCTTTATCTCTAATTGCGGCTCCCCACTTGATGTATGCAACACCGATGTTATATTTTGCGTTTAGATAATCCGGATCGAGTTTCAACGCTTCGTTAAATTCCTCAACGGCTTTTTCAAACTGTTTGTCGCCCAACAATAATACGCCGTAATTGTAACGGTAAACTTTGTTTTTAGGATCTTTCTTTACGCCTTCTTTGAAAGCGTCCATGGCAACGTCCAACATTTTTGCCGCGACATAAGCGTTAGCCAAATCGGAAAGAATTGCCGGATCATTAGGATATTTTTTTCTTCCTTCTTCCAAAACTTTTACCGCGTCTTTGTAGTAATTAATCGCCGAAATGCTATCGGCTTTATTGTTTGACTTATAAAACTTGGACATTTCATTTGAGCCTTCCTGAAGAATAATTT
>JALWEC010000425.1 GCA_027036655.1 Melioribacteraceae bacterium | reverse complement strand
GTCGAGAAATCAGGATTAAATATCGGGCTGATTGACGCAAGCGTCAAGGGGAAAGAATTATCCGCAAAAACGGGCGGAGTAGGATTGGCGAGAAAAATCGGGATGGATCTGGCTCTGAACGTTTTGGATTATCAGACTCGAAATAATAATTTGTTGATTTGCCTCGACTCGGATTGTACCGTCGAGGAAAATTATCTCGCCGCGATTTACAAACGCGCCGCTCTCAAAGATTTTTCTGCCGGATATGTCCGGTTTGAACATCCCGTGGATATTAATCCATACTCCGAGGCAATAATTTTGTATGAAATTTTTCTCCGCTATTACACGCTCGGGTTAAAATACGCCGAATCTCCTTACGCCTTTTACACAATCGGCTCAACTATGATTTCCGATTACAAAGCGTATGTTTCAGTCGAAGGGATGAACAAAAGGAAAGCCGCCGAAGATTTTTACTTTATGGAAAAATTAGCCAAACGCTTTGAGATAAAAGAAATTAGAGATACCGTAATTTACCCTTCTCCGCGTGGTTCGTGGCGCGTTCCTTTCGGAACGGGAAAGGCGGTCGAGAAATTTCTCGAATCCGAACGGAAAGATTTTAAACTTCACTCTCCTCAATCTTTCCTAATCTTAAAGAAATGGCTTTCTGCTTTTAACGAGAGTAAAGATGATTCGGCAAGTTCATTACTTAACAAAGCAGGGAAGATTCTTCCCGAGTTGAAGGAATTTTTACTCAGTCAGAAATTCGAAGATGCCTGGAATAGAATTGCCGCATCATCTAAAACTTCCGAGCAATTGGAAAAGCAGAAAAAATTCTGGTTTGACGGATTTCGCACTTTAAAGCTGATACATTTCCTTAGGGATTCGGTTTATCCCGATATCGACGGTTTTGAAGCTCTCCGACAAATGTTTATTCTAAACAAATTTGAAACTCCTATGAACAAAAGCGGAAAAAACAGGATATCGTTGGGAATGGAATATTTGAATTTACTACGGAAAAAGGTTTAGAATAACCGCGCTATCGGGATTTTTAGGTCGCCCATTTTTGCGGATAAAAAAAATCCCGACTAAAAAGCCGGGATTAAAAAATTATTTTTTCTTCTGCTCTGTCTTAGGTTGCTGAGCCGGAGCTTTCTGCTGAGTCGTAGGAACATTCGGCGCAATATTCTGCGGTAAAGCCGGTGCCGAAGGGACTTCATTTGCGGCGGCTTGCTGAACGATACTTTTTCTCTGTGCGTCTGTTGTTTGACCCGGAAGAAAAAATAAGTTAACCAAAAGAGCGATAAAGAGTAATCCGCCTCCGAGCCACCAAGTTGTTTTGCTTAAAAGGTCGGCTGTTTTTCTGCTTCCGAAAGCGGACGTCAGGGAACCTGATGCGCCGCCGAAAGTTCCGGAAAGTCCGTCTCCTTTGCTTGCCTGCAGCAACACTACAATAATTAAGAGAAAAGACATAAACAAAGCCAAAATCATTAAAATCGTGTACATTTCTACTCCAAATAAAATTTGTAGCGGGGGAGGGATTCGAACCCCCGACACGTGGATTATGATTCCACTGCTCTAACCAACTGAGCTACCCCGCCATTCAAAAAACGAACTTCAAATATATAAATGTTTTCTTGATTCTTCAAGTCTTTTTGAAACTTTTTAGAGATTTTTTTGTATTCCGCTGTATTAGTACGAACTGAGAGATCGATATTTCAGCAATAGAAGAATAATGTTGATAAAAATATAATGCCCTAATATAAAACCATCTAAACCTTTATCACACCCAATACGCCGAGTAAACCGATAATAAATCCGAGAATGCCGAGTAACCCGAGATATTTCAGCTCTTCCTTAATATATTTAAAGTAAGCGAGAAAACCGAAAAATCCGAAATAGAATAACTGCCACGGATCGTGCTGTCTGAACGCTTCCAAACCGAGAAATCCTAAAAAACCGAGAAATCCCTGCATCCATGGCCATTTTTGTGAATCAAGTTTGTTTCTCATATTTGCACCTCTCCTAAATTTGTTATTCGGAATTTTTACATCATATTTGACGAAAGACTTTTATTAGGGTTTCATTTAAGAATATGAAATCGGCTTTTCAGTAAAAAATCTAAACCGAAAATAATATTGGATCACAAAGGAAGCGCAAATGAAATTTATGATTAACAGGTTCTTACGACAAATTGTACTACTTTCCGGTTAGCATTTTAAGCGTTGATTTAAAATCCTCTGTTTTGATTATGCGCAATAAAAACATCCCGAGTATAAAAATAAAGAGAAGAACCGATTTGTTCAAAAACGTAAGTTTTCCCGAAAGATAAAGCAGATAGTATGCAGTAATTCCAAAAACCAGCAACCCCAATATTTTCAGTACCTTGCCGTATTCGTAATTAACCGGATAATACTTATGCGAAAAGTAAAATGAAATTCCCGCCATTGTGATATAGCTTGCCAATGTGGCAACCGC
>JALWEC010000424.1 GCA_027036655.1 Melioribacteraceae bacterium | reverse complement strand
CTTAATAGAAGAGTAAAAAAAAAGTTTAACAATTATTCAATTGAAAAAATATTTTGAAGAATAATCAGATGAAAGAAAAGGAATATTTTTCTTCCCGGTGGGGACTTATTATTGCAACCCTCGGAATTGCCGTAGGGACGGGAAATATCTGGCGTTTTTCAAGAGTTGTTGCGCAGAACGGCGGCGGGTCGTTTCTTATTCCCTGGATGTTGTTCCTTTTTTTCTGGTCTATCCCTCTGATTATTTCCGAATTTGGAATAGGGAAGTTTACCAAAATGGGACCTCTCGGTTCTGTGGCGAAACTTGCCGGTAAAAATTTTGCTTGGATAGGCGCATACATTGTTTTCGTCTCGACTGCGATTATGTTTTACTATTCCGTAGTTACCGGATGGTGCTTAAAATATTTTATTGCCGCAGTTGACGGAACGCTTTTTCAAACTCAAAACTACTTCAATTACTGGACGAACTTTTCATCGGGGTTTACTCCGGTTTGGTATCATCTTATCGCAATTTCCATTTCCGGTTTTGTAGTTTACAAAGGTGTAAAAAACGGAATAGAGAAAGCAAGCAAAGTTCTTGTAATTTCGCTTATTGTTATTCTGCTCCTACTGTTGGTAAGAGCCGTACTGCTTCCTAATGCTATAGACGGATTGAAATACTTTTTTACTCCGGATACTAAATATCTCTTTGACTTTAAGGTTTGGCTCAGCGCTTTAACCCAAAATGCTTGGGATACCGGAGCAGGATGGGGCTTAATTTTAACTTACGCCATTTATGTTAAGAAGAAAGAGGATGTTCCTCTGAACGCTTCCCTTATTGGTTTTGGGAATAATTCTGTTTCCTTAATAGCGGGAATAATTATTTTTTCGACCGTCTTTTCACTCAGCACGGTTGACGCAATGAGCAAGATAACCGAATCCGGACCGGCAAACACCGGCTTAACCTTCATCTATCTTCCGATGCTTTTTTCAAAGTTCTCGCAAAATATGGATGTTAACATTTTCTTTGCGTCGATATTTTTCCTCGCGCTTTTTTTTGCGGCTGTCTCTTCCTTGATTTCACTGGTCGAACTGACAACGCGCACCTTTATTGATTTTGGAATGAGCAGAAAAAAAGCCGTTCTTATTGTTTGGATAATGGCTTTCCTGCTCGGAATTCCGTCGGCGCTAAATTCCGATTTGTTTACGAACCAGGATTGGGTTTGGGGTGTCGGGCTGATTCTCAGCGGAGCCGGAATAGCATTCGCCGTTATCCGCTTCGGCGTGGATAAATTCCGCACCGAAATTATTAACGCAGAAGGGAGCGATATTAAAATCGGCAAATGGTACAACTTTGTTATCAAATATTTAATTCCGTTTCAGGCTGTTGTGCTTCTGATTTGGTGGCTGGTTTCGTCTGCTTCGTGGGACCCGGAGTGGTGGAATCCTTTCCATACTGCAAATGCGGGAACTTGTTTATTTCAGTGGGGAATTGTAATAGGAATCTTTATTTTGTTAAACAGATTTTTTGTTAAACTTACTTTCAGAGAAAATTCGGAATGATTACGATTTTGACCGCTATATTGGTGCTCGGCGTCGTCTGGGGCGGATTTGCGTTTTTGCTCGTTAAGGCTTGGAATAGCGAAAAGGGGAAGAATAATGGCTAAAAGAAAGCTGAAAGCTCAGAATATTTATAATGTCAGCAATTTTACGGATAAAAACAATCCTCTTCCGATATATTATTTGTACGGTCCCGACGCTTACGCAAAGAACGCCGTCGCAAAACTGTTGGAAGAAAAATTGTCCCCTCTCATTGCTTCGGAATTCGATAAAGAAATTGTAAACTGTAATAAGTCCACAACCGTAGAGCAGATTGTAACGCTTGCCTCTTCCTTTCCTTTCGGAGGCGGGAAGAAATTAATAATAATTAAAAATTTTAATCAGATAAAGGTTAAAAAAACTTTTATCGATTATGTAAAATCTCCTTCGGAATTTACCGTGTTAATCATTATCGATAATTCCGAAACGCTGTATGAAACGGAGCTTCTTAAAGAGCTTGTCCGGATGAATTATATTTTCAATGCATCCGGCTTGAAAGGTTCTGATTGGAACAGTTGGATTGTTTCGAGAGCCAGAGAATTAAAGATTAAAATCAGCGGAGCTAACGCCCAAATTCTGCTGGAGGTTGTCGGAGAAGATAAATCGCTTCTTTTGCGGCAGCTTGAAAAGTTTGCAGATTATCTCGGCGAAGGAGGGGAAGTAGATAAAAACCTGATTACGGAACTTGCATCCAAAACCAAAGGTTACGTTATGTTTGATTTGAACGATGCAATTAAGGATGGAAACAAGGAAGAGGCGCTGAAAATCGGTTTAAGTTTGCTTCGCGGCGGAATGAAAATAGGGGAGATAATAAATTCGCTGACAAGCGTGCTTTTTTTATCGGCTGTAAGTCTTGAACTTAAAAGAACTGTTAACAACAAGAA
>JALWEC010000423.1 GCA_027036655.1 Melioribacteraceae bacterium | reverse complement strand
TTTCGCTGCTAAAGAATGTGGAACTTCCTTATCCCAAAGTTAAAGATGAAAACGGTAAGGAAATTCAGATGTCCGACGGAAGATATTACGCCGCTCTTTATTCAACGGACAGAGCTTATCGTGAACGCGCTTACAAAGCTTACTACAAACCTTACGAGGAATTTAAAAACACATTAAGTTCATTGCTTCTCGGAAATGTTAAGGCGGATATTTTTAATGCCAAAGCAAGAAATTATTCATCAACTTTGGAAGCTGCGCTGACGCCGAATAATATTCCCGTTTCGGTTTACAACAATCTTGTGAAAACCGTAAACCGGCATCTTGACGTTCTGCACCGCTGGGCGAAACTGAAGAAAAAAGCGCTGAAGTATAAAGAGCTTCATCCGTACGATACTTACGTAACGCTTTTCCCCGGAGCCAACAAAACTTACACTTACGAAGAAGCGAAAGCTCTGGTTTTGAAAGCGCTTAAACCTTTGGGAAAAGATTATTTATCTCATCTCGAAACGGCATTTAATAATCGCTGGATTGACGTTTACGAAACAAAAGGAAAAAGAAGCGGCGCTTACTCATCCGATCAAGGTTACGGCGTTCATCCTTATGTTCTGCTTAATTGGAATAATCAGTTGAACGATGTCTTTACGTTAGCTCATGAAATGGGACACAATATGCATTCCTTCTACTCGGGTACGCATCAGCCGTTTGTTTATGCCGATTACTCAATTTTTGTAGCGGAAGTTGCTTCAACGGCTAACGAAGCGTTGCTGCTCGATTACTTAATCGAACACGCTAAAACAAAAGAGGAAAAATTAGCTTTAATCGAAAAGAACTTGGACAACATCACCTTCACGTTTTTCAGACAAACAAGATTTGCCGAGTATGAAAAATTAATTCATTCCAAAACGGAAGAGGGCGCGGCTTTAACTCCGGATAAGCTGAGCGAACTTTACGGAAAGATGTATCAGAAATATTGGGGCGACGATATGGTTGTTGATAAAGAGGAAACATATACTTGGGCGCGCATTCCTCATTTTTATTACAACTTTTATGTTTATCAGTACGCAACCAGTTTTGCGGCTTCACAGGCGTTGGTAGCTAAAATAAAAGCAAACGGTCAGCCGCAGATTGACAAATACTTACACTTTTTGCAGTCGGGAAGCTCCGATTATCCGATCGAAGTGCTGAAAAAAGCCGGAGTCGATATGAACTCGTCAGAACCGATTCTTGCGGTAATCAATAAGATGAACAAACTTCTAGATGAAATGCAAAAATTAATGAATGAGAAGTAATACGGAATCAGAAAGTGTTTCGATAAATCTTAAAGGGGATGCATTTTTTGCGTTCCCTTTTTTTTGATAAACCAAAAATTGTTATTAAAAAAATTCGGATAATAAACGGTTTATTGTAGCACAGTTTGCTTAGTGAAGCGGGCAAACTGTGTTTTGGTTATTTGTATAAAAAAGCAAATTTCTTGCTTTCTTTTGTTTAATATGGAAATAAATTTAATTTTTATTAGTTGAATCCGAAGGATTCACATATTTATAGAGACTTTTTCCCTAATGGAAGTTTTTAGAAATTTATCCCCTAACGACAATTTTATGATAAAAAAAGGTTAAAGTGTATGGAGTTGTTTTGCCGAGGATGTTATTTTTGTCCCGAGAATTTGGAAAGATTGTAAATACAGATTATGCGAAGCTCTAATCGTCCTGTTCGTCGTAAAATTTACTGAAACCGTTTCCGTTTGTTTTCCGGTTGTTGTTTCCCGCATCTTTTTGTTTTTGAATTTTTAGCAGTTCTCCTGAATCCTGAGTGTGATGAAGTTTGTTGAGAATTTGAATTCTCTTATCTCTGCTCGGAAGCGGTTTTTGCTGTTTCGGAATTTTAGGGTATCTATCGGAACGCGAACTTTTCTTTGAACGTGAAGAACCGGATCTTCCGGCTGATGATGAATGTCTGCTTCGGCTCGATTGCCCCGATTTTCTTACCTGTGATGAAGAACGATTTCCGCTTGAAGAACTTTTATCGGATGAGCGGGAAGGGGATGATTCGGATTTCTTTTTCCCTTTTGTTTTATCGAGCGCGCCTTTTACAATCTCTTTGTTTCGTTTTTCATCTTTGATGATAACTTTTAATTCATTCTTTTTGTCAATTTCTTTCTCAAATGGCTTTAATTCCGATTTTGTTCTTATTTTGTATGTTACGTACGAAATAATCAAAATCAGGAGAGCCAATCCGCCTAAAATTTCAACCGCGCTATATATTATCGATAGTAAGTCAGACATATTCTTTTAATAATTAAGTTTTAAATCTACTTATAAAAATAATCTTCTACAAGTTATAATTATTAATTCAGTGGTTCGGGCACATCTGTCCAAAACGATAAAAAAAAGGCTCCGGCTCAGCAAAAAATAGATACTGAGCCTAAATTTGTTTTGTCAAAAAATAATTATAAAAGGAGCCG